>CAZBDL010000279.1:0-5354 GCA_964490525.1 uncultured Victivallales bacterium
GCCAGGGAGGCGATGAACGGATGGATGCGGGCGGCCTCGGCGGCGGCATGGGCCTCCGCGCGGGAGGCGTCGGGACGGCCCAGGCGCAGGTTGTCGAGGACGGTGCCTCCGAGCAGGAGGTTGTCCTGGGCGACATGGCCGATGCGGCGGCGGAGCGCGGCGAGGTCGTAGGACGCGGCCGGCTCGCCGTCGAAGCGCACCTCGCCGGCCTGCGGGCGGTAGAATTGCATGATGAGGTTGATGAGGGTGGTCTTGCCGACGCCGCTGTGGCCGACGATGGCCACCCGTTCGCCGGCCTGGATGGCGAGGGACAGCCTGTCAAGGACCGGCGTGCGCCCATCATAGGAGAACCGGATGCCGTGCAGGCTGATTTCGCCGCGGAGGCGGGGTACGGGGCGGCCCGCCCCGGGGTTGGGCTCGGGAAGGATGGCGAAGAGCGCGCCGACGCGGTCCAGCGAGGCGCGGGAGACCTGGAGCATCCGTTGGCAGTCGGCCAGGAACATGGTCGGACCGAAGACGTAGCCGAGGTAGGCCTGGAAGGCGAGCAGCGAGCCGAGCGACCAGTGGCCCTGGATGACCCAGCAGGCTCCGAGCGCCAGGACCAGGAGGCGCACCAGGGCGAAGCCGAGGTTGTTGGTCACGCCCGAGAGGTTGCCGACCAGCAGTTGCTCAAGGCGGATGAGGAAGCGCCGGTGGAGGGCGTCGCCGATGCGGGCGGCCGCCCGGTCTTCGGCGGCGAAGGCCTTGAGCAGGGGGGCGGCGGCGAGGGCCTCCTGGAGCCGTCCCGAGACGATCGCCTCCTGCTCCTGCTGGCGGTGGTTGATGGCGTACATCCGACGGGCGAAAAAGCCCATGCTCAACCAGGCGAGGGGAACGGCCGCGATGGCCGGGATGGCGAGGCGCCATTCCAGATAGAAGAGGAAGGCGATGCCGCCGACCAGGCGCATGGCCTGGGTGAGGAGCTGGACAATGCTGGCGGAGAAGAACCATTCCATGCCCTGGATGTCGCTGGTCAGGCGGCTCATCAGGTAGCCGGGGCCGGTGCGGTCGAAGAAGGCCTTGGGAAAGTGCAGCGTGCGGGCCAGCAGGGCTTGTTGCAGCGCCAGGGTCACGCGCTGCTGGAACTGGGCGAAGGCATATCCCTCGACCAGGCCCGCCAGCCAGGCGATGCCGCCGAGGGCGATCCAGGCGGCCAGGGCCGGTGCGAGCAGCGCCATCTCGCGGTCCAGGATCACGCGGTCGATGAGGAAGCGCTGGACCAGGGGCAGAGGGAGGCCGACGGCCTGGCTGACCGCGAGCAGCACCGTGCCGCCCGCCGCCCAGCGCCAATGCGTCCGGACGTGGGGCCAGGCCGGACGCAAGCTCTCGCGCATCGGCGGTGGCTTGCCGCCGGTTCCCAGCCGGTCCTCTGACGGACGGCAGGTCAATCCTGACATCAAATGGGAAAGCCAGGCGAGCATGGTCGTGATCCGCATGCAGGGGGGAGGCAAGGGTAGCCCATGGGCATGGGGCTACTCGGCAAGGACGAAGGCGTCTCCATTCCCTTGCCCTGAAGGAGGCGATGGCGACGTGGGCTTCCCCTTGGGGTAGTGGATGGACGGGGAAGCCGACGGGGCGAAGCGCTATGAGACGGCATTGCCGACGCCGCAGGTCTCGGCGGCGGCATTGCCCGTCAGGCAGCCATGGCGTGGCATGTCGCCGTTCAGGCATCCGCCGGGCCCCATGGCGGCGGCCCCGGGACCGCAAGCCGGGACGGAGTCGCCAGCCCCATAAGAGCAGATCGAAAAGGCACCCGTTCCCGGGGTGCAGGTGCCGTGCTTGACCTTGGAGGCGAAGCTGTGGAGGCAGGGGGGGCGGTAGTCCATGGCGGCTCCTTGTCTGGGGTCAGCCGCTGCAGCTGCAGCTGCCCTTCACCCCGTTGCCGGTATAGCACGAGAGCTGGGCGGCATTGCCCTGGCCACAGCTCCAGGTCGGGGAGTTGCCGCTGTCGCAGCCGCCGCTGGCGCCGCTGCCGGTGTTGCACAGGTCATAGTCCTCGCTGCCCTTGTTGCAGGACCGGGCGACCGTCCCGGGCACGCAGTTGCCATGCTTGGCGTCCGAGGTGAAGGAATGCAATTGGGGAGCCGTGTAGCGCATGATGCCCTCCGTCGTGTTCGGTCTGCGGTGCATGGGGCGGGAGAAGGTTGGCCGGAACTGCGGAAAACGACTACAAGTGAACCATAGCATCCTTGCGCCGGTTGTGCAAGCCTAGGCGCGGAAGGCCGCGTCGGGCGGCCGCGGGCGCAGGCGGCTGGTCGGGAAGAGTCCGGCCTCCCGGGCCTCCTCGCAAAACCAAAATGGGGCGAAGAGGCGATGATGCCGGTAATAGTTCTGGGCGATGCAGGTGCCGAGGCAAATGCGGTTCATCAGGCAGTCGCCGCAGATGCCCTCGAGGCGTGCAGGGAGCCCCGTGCGGATCTGGGCCAGGACGGGATGGTGGCACCAGACGTCGGCGAGGCGATCCCGGTGGGCATCGCCGAAGACCAGGTCGGGGACGGTCTCGCCGATGCCGCAGAGCGCATACTTGCCGTTGCCGAGGACGCCGAGGATGCCGAAGATGCCGCAGCGGCCGCCGTCGCCGTCGCCGCAAAGCCGGTGCAGCGGGCGGAAGGCCATCGGATGGGAGTAGAACAAGGCGACCTTGGTCTGCCGCGCCAATTCCGTTTCGATCCGGCGGCCGGTCGCGACGAGTTCGTGGATGCCGAGGGTCTCGCCGCGCTGGTGCATGGCCTCGCCTCGGGCGGTGGGATTGACTAGGTTGAACTTGACGGAGCCGACGCCCAGTTCCTCGGCGAGGCGGATCAGGGGCTCGACCTGGTCATGGTTGCGGCGCATCAGGGTCATGATGATCTGGGTGTTGATGCCCGCTGCGACCAGGTTGCGGATGCCGTCCACCGCTTGCGCAAAGCAGCCCTTGACGCCGCGCACCCATTCATGGATGGCGGGATCGGCGGCGTCCAGGCTGACCGAGACGAACGGCGACCGGCAGGCCTTGATGCGGGCGACCGTCTCCGGCGTGCAGAGGACGCCATTGGACTCGATGGTGACGGTCAGTCCGGTGCCGGCCAGGTAGTCCAGGATGGCCCCGATCTCGGGATGGATGAGGGGTTCGCCGCCGGTCAGCTTGACCACCGAGAGGCCCAGGGGGCGGGCTTGGCTGACGATATCCATGAGTAGCGGCAGGGGCAGGGATGTCGCCCCGCCCTGGCCGTCCGGCTGGAATTGCGGCTCGATCCAGCAATGGCGGCAGCGCAGGTTGCATCCTTCGGAGAGATAGACGTAGAGGGTGTTGAGGGGAAAGGCGTCACGGGGGGCGTCGGGCGTCGGGCTTGGGGTGCTCATGGCTGACCTGGGGCAAGGCGTTCCGGTTTGGGAAGCTGGCCGCCATCGGCAAGGAAGCGCCGCAGGCAGGCCTCCGGGGAGGGGACGCCATCATCCCCGGCCAGGGTGAAGGCGAGGGCGGGACAGCCGCCCTTGCAGAAGGGGATGTACGCGCAGCCCCGACAGAAGGGGAAGTCGCCGAGGGGGACCTGGCGGCGCTGGCGGAGGCGCCGCATTTCTGGGTGGTCGAGCCAGGCGGCGGTGACGGGGACCTCGCCGATGCGTCCCAGTTCGATGTGCGGCAGTTGGGTGCAGGGGATCATCATGCCGTCGGCCCGCACCGCCAGGGTCCGGAAGACGCCGCCGCAGCTGCGCAGATGCCCGCAGCCCGGCAGGCCGGGGAGGCCCTGGTTGCGGGCCTCGACCATCTCCAGCCATTGGCGGGCGGAGGCCAGGGGGCCGGCTTGGGCCGAGATCCGGCCGCCGTACTTCTCGTTCAGCCGCAGGAGCATGTCCATGGCCCGGGAGTGCTCCTCGGGGGTCAGGGCCATCATCTCCTGGTTCTGGCGGCAGAGGCCAAGGTGGCTGGCGGCGTTGGTGGAGAACCCTTCCAGGCCGACCTCGTCGAGGAGCATGGCCGCGATGGCCTCGAGGTCGTCGAGGTTGCGGCGGTGGATGGTCACGCGGACGGCGGCGGGGACGCCATGGCGGCGCAGCGCCTTGAGGCCGGCCATGGCTTTGGCGAAGCTGCCGTCGCCGCGGGCAAAATCGTGGGCGTCAGGCCCGGACCCGTCGATCGAGACCTGGACATGGCCGCAGCGGCCGGTGCCCTTGAGGAAGGCAGCCAGGGCGTCATCGATCAGCGTGCCGTTGCTCAGCGCGGAGAAGCGCATGCGGTGGGCGACGATGCCGTCGATGAGCGTGCGGATGTACTCGCGAATGAAGGGTTCGCCGCCGGAGAGGACGACGTCCATGACGGCGATTTCGCCGAGTTCGCGGAAGAGGGCCAGCCAGGCTTCCGTGGGCAGGTCGCGGCCGACGTCGGCGGCGCTGCTGAAGTGGCTGCAGTAGCGGCAGCGCAGGTTGCAGCGGTTGGTGATCGTCAGGTCGACCGTTGCGGGCGAGCGTGGAACCCGGGTGCCGGGCTCGGGACAGGGCATGGTGGCCGCCGCTAACGTTGCCTCGGTCATGGTTTGCTCCCGGAGGTCAGCCCTGGGCCGGGGCTATGTAGCCCTTGCCGAGCAGGTCGTCGAGGAAGGCCGTCAGGTGCGTCGGGGCATCCGCCGGCACGTCCTCGCAGGCGTCGCGGATGGCGGCGAGGATCTGTCCGGGGGTATGCTTGCCGTCGAGGAGCCGCCAGACGAGCACGCCGACGGGATCCAGCCCATGGGCGTCACCGGTGTCCGGGTCGAAGAGCACGGCCCAGTCGTCGAACTCCTCCCGCAGCACGATCAGCGGGTTGGCTACGTATCTTGCGTCATTGTCCATGCAGGTTGCCTCGCCGTACGTTGGAGTGTAGGGGAACGCATTCCGTGAAACAGCAATATAGCACAGGCTGGCGGATGCGTTGGCATTTTGGCCCAACTGCGACAAGGTTAGGGGCATGGGAACCGGCACTTGGAGGCGCGGCATGGGCGTTGTGCAGGCGGAGGCAAGGGCACGGGCCCTGTGCGCGTTGCTGCGGGATCCCACGGCCGGGGTGCCGCCGGGCATTGCCTGGGAAGCGCTTCACGCCTGCGCGCGGCGCCATCACCTTGAGCCTTTCCTTTATTTCCGGCTGCGCCGGGACGCCTCGTCGGTGAGCGTGCCGCCGTTGATCCTGGCGGCCCTGCGCCGTCAATATCACACCGTCGCCGCTCGCAATCTCCGCCTGGGCCACGACCTGGAGCGGATCCTCCGTTGCCTGGCCGAGCGGCGAGTTCCTGCCATCGTGCTGAAGGGCGGGTACCTGGCCCATGCCGTCTATCCGCGCCCTGCCCTGCGGCCGATGATGG
>CAZBDL010000280.1:0-5348 GCA_964490525.1 uncultured Victivallales bacterium
TGATGGCCGTCAGCACGATTGCGAGCAGTTTCTTCATTGCAGTTCTCCTTAGAGAGCGTACGTGTCGGTTTCGCCGGAGCGGATGCGTACCACCTGTTCGAGGTCGATGACGAAGATCTTGCCGTCGCCGATGTTGCCCGTGCGCGCGCCTTCGATGATGGCGTCGATCGTCGGCTGCACGAAGTCCTGGTTGACGGCGATCTCGATGCGCACCTTCTTCAGCAGGTTGACCTCGTAGTCGACGCCGCGGTAGGACTCGTGGTAGCCCTTCTGCTGTCCGCACCCGAGGGCGTTGGTGATCGAGATCTTGTAGATCTCCCGGTTGTAGAGCGCCTGCTTGACGCTGTTGAGCTTCTCCGGCTGGATGTAGGCGACAATCAGTTTCATGGCCCAGTCCTTTCCTGTTGGGGCGCCGTGTCCCGGCGCGGAGGCCGTTTCGCTATTGGTTGGTGAAGATCTGGAAGCCGCCGTAGGCCTCCATGCCGTGCTCGCCGATGTCCAGCCCGCGGCGCTCCTCGTCCGCGTCGACGCGGATGCCCAGCGTGGCCTTGAGGATGCCGAAGATGACCAGGGCGCAGGGGATGCAGAAGGCGGCGGTCAGGCCGATGCCGGTGAGCTGGGCGACGACGCTCTTGCCTTCGCCGAAGATCCCCGCCGCGAGCGTCCCGAAGATGCCGCAGAGCAAGTGGACGGAGATCGCCCCGACCGGGTCGTCGATGCGCAGCTTCTGGTCGATCAGGAGCACCGCGAAGACCACGATCACGCCGGCGATCGCGCCGATCAGGATCGCTTCCATCGGGGTGACGCAGTCCGCGCCGGCGGTGATGCCGACCAGGCCGGCCAGCGCCCCGTTCAGGATCATCGAGAGGTCCGGCTTCTTCTGCACGATCCAGGAGATGATCATCGAGGCGACCACGCCCGCCGCCGCCGCCAGGTTGGTGGTCACCAGGACGAGCGAGACCTTGCCGGGGTCGGCCGACAGCACCGAGCCGCCGTTGAACCCGAACCAGCCGAGCCAGAGGATGAACACGCCGATCGTCGCCAGCGGCATGCTGTGGCCCGCGATCGCCCGGCTCTTGCCGTCCGGGGTGAACTTGCCCAGCCGTGGCCCGAGCATGATCGCGCCGATCAGCGCCCCCCAGCCGCCGACGCTGTGCACGATCGTCGAGCCCGCGAAGTCATGGAAGCCCCGCGCCGCCAGCCAGCCGCCGCCCCACTGCCACATGCCGACGATCGGATAGCAGATCGCCACGTAAACCGTGGTGAAGAGCAGGAAGCTGCCCAGCTTCACGCGCTCCGCCACCGCTCCGGAGACGATCGTCGCCGCCGTCGCCGCGAACATTGCCTGGAACAGGAAGTCCGTCCAGTACGTGTAGCCCGCGTTGTAGGCGCTCGTCAGGCCGTCCGCATCCGTCCCCACGCCGAAGCCCCCGAAGCCGAAGAGCTTCCCGGCGAAGTCCGCCCCCGGATACATCAGGCCGAAGCCGACGACCGTGTAGGTCAGGATGCCGATCGCCACGATCGAGGTGTTCTTGAAGAGGATGTTGACCGTGTTCTTCGCCCGCGTCAGGCCCGCCTCCAGGGTCGCGAACCCAAGATGCATCGCGAACACCAGGAAGGCCGAGACCATCATCCAGACGTTGTTCACGGTGAACATCTCCACCGACACCCCGTCCTCCTCCGCCGCCGCCAGCGTTCCCGCCGCCAGCAGCGCCAGCAGCAGGGCCCCGCCCCGTTGCCACCGTTTCGTGCTTCCGTTCATCGGTCGCTCCTTTCTCCTTGGCCCCGTCGGCATCGCGCCGATGCAGGTCGTTTTGTTGCCACACCACACAGCAATGACCGTGCCAAGGATTCAAATAGAGTCATAAATATCTAATGCGGAAAGATATAATGATAATGAATGGATGAGGATCGGAGCGGGAAAAAAATATCAATAATGTATAAGTAGAGAAAAACAAAACAATAATGTATTATATGAGCGACGGCCGCACGCCTTTCCTCCATGACCGGCATGGGGCCTGGGGGAGACATGCCGAGTTCCGAAACCGGCCTGGCCCGCGACGGCCGCGGCCGCCCGTCTGTCGTCCCCCGCGGACAAAACCGTGCCAGGAACGGCCAAAACATGGTGCCAGGATAAGCTAATCAAGGATGAAATAGATGCCTATCCTGGCACCGGAATTTGCCGGGATGGCGCGAGCACGAGGGCATTCGAGGTAGAGAGCCCCTGGTGGCCGTCTGTGGCAGGTGAGCGGGCCCCGGAAGCGGATCGCCGTGCCTACCGGCTGGCGGCGGCGTATTCGACGGCGTTGCGGAAGATGGCGACGCCTTCGCCCTCGGCGGGGAGGGGGCCATGATGCTGGCGGCGCGGCCATTCCGGGTCGTTGTAGGGGGAGAGGAAGGCTTCGGGGTGAGGCATGAGGCCGAAGACGCGTCCGCTCGGGTCGCAGATGCCGGCGATGTCGCGGAGGGCGCCGTTGGGGTTGTGGGGGAAGCCGGCACCGGTGCGGCCTTCGGGGTCGGTGTAGTGCATCACGGCCAGGTGCTCGGCGGCCAGGCGGTCGAGGGTGGCGTCGTCTGCCGCGAACTTGCCCTCGCCGTGGCGGATGGGCAGGCGGAGGCGGTCGAGGCCGCGGGTGAAGATGCAGGGCGAGGCGGGATCGCAGCGCAGGTGGACCCAGTCGTCGCGGAAGGTGCCGCTGTCGTTGTGGGCCAGGGCCGCCTGCGGCGTGAAGTAGGCGTGGTCCAGGGCCGGGACGAGCCCGAGACGGGTCAGCGTCTGGAAGCCGTTGCAGATGCCGATGACCAGCTTGCCGTCGGCGATGAAGGACTCAAGCTGGTCGCGCAGGCGGAACTTGACGCGGTTGGCGAAGACTGTTCCGGCGCCGAGATGGTCGCCGAAGGAGAAGCCGCCGATGAAGGCGAGGATGTGGAATTCCGCCAGGCGGCGTTCCCCGGCGAGCAGGTCGTTGAGGTGTACCTGCGCGGGCTCGGCCCCGACCAGGCGGAAGGCGGCGCTCGTCTCCCGCTCGCAGTTCAGGCCGAACCCGGTGATGACCAGGACGCGGACGGCATCGGGCTGGACGGGTACTGGCGGCATCGGTCTCTCCGCGGGATTCGGTTGCGGGTGGTCGGCAGCGGTGCGATGGCCCGTACTGTAGCGCCAATCCGATGCAAGGCCAGTCCCGCCATTTGCCGGAGGCCCGATGGGCGGCTAGGCTATGGGCCATGAGGGGGGCGGGAACATGGTCAGGGAGGATCGGGCGATGGGCGAGGAGAAAGTTCAAGGAAGGGCGGGCCTGGTCTTCCGTCCGGCGGGACAGAACGATGTCGCCGCCGTCGTGTCCTTGGTCAATTCCGCCTACCGCGGGGCGTCGAGCCGGCGCGGCTGGACGACCGAGGCCGACCTGCTCGATGGCCAGCGCACGGATGCCGCCGAGATCGCCGGGCTGATCGCGGCACCGGGCTCGATCATTCTGCTGTGTTTGGATGACGGCGTCCTAGCCGGTTCCGTGCATCTGCGGCGGGACGGCGACGGCGCCTACCTCGGGATGCTGGTGATCGATCCCGTCCGGCAAGGGGTGGGCCTGGGGAAGCGGCTGATGGCCGAGGCCGAATCCCGGGTCGGCCGGGAATGGGGCTGTGTCCGCATGTGGATGACGGTCATCACCTTGCGCCACGAGCTGATCGCCTTCTATGGGCGGCGCGGCTATCGGCGGACCGGGCGCATCGTGCCGTTCCCGGTCGGCGAGGCCCGCTTCGGCCTGCCCAAGGTTGACGGCCTGGAGATGGAGGTCCTCGAGAAGCACCTCGGCCCCGGGCAGGCCGAGGGTTCGGGGATGTGCCCGTAGCGGGGAAGCTTCGGCCAGGCGAAAAGCGGCGGGCGCTCCCTGCTCGCTTCAGGCTGAATGTCCTGCGGGCAGCAGGACGACCTGGTCGGGGTCGGCGTGGAGGCGGACGGCGTCGCCGGGGTGCCGTCCCGGGGGCGCCTGCTCGGAGACGATGAGATTGAGGCCGCTGGCGGTGACCGTCCATTGGCCGATCTCGCCCAGGAACATGCCGTTGGCGATGGTGGCGGGGAAGGCGTTGGGCGCGTCCGCGCCGGAGGTGCCGTCAAGGAAGGACAGGGCTTCCGGGCGGATGAGCAGGGTGGCGGCCTGTCCCGGGGCGAACGTGGCGGCGGACGGGACGCCGAGGAGTGGGCCGAGGGCGCAGGTGGCGACCAGCCGGTCGCCGTCGCGTCCGACGACGGTCGCGGGGATGAAGTTGGCCTCGCCGATGAAGTCGGCGACGAGTCGGCTGACGGGCCGCCGGTAGATTTCGCGCGGCGGGCCGGTTTGCTGGAGCCGGCCCTCCGCCAGCACCGCCATGCGGTCGGCCATGGCCAGCGCCTCCTTCTGGTCGTGGGTGACGTAGATGGCGGTCAGCCCAGCCGCCTTGCACAGGGTGCGGATTTCACGGCGCATCGCGAGGCGCAGCTTGGCGTCGAGATTGGAGAGGGGTTCGTCGAGCAGCAGGACCTGCGGTCGCACGACCATCGCCCGGGCCAGTGCCACCCGCTGCTGCTGGCCGCCCGAGAGCGAGGCCGGACGACGCTCGGCATAGCCGTCCATGCCGACCATCGCCAGCGCCTCGTGGGCCCGGGCCTCGGCCTCGGCCTTGGGCGTCTTGCGGACGATCAGGCCGAAGCGGATGTTCTCGATGACACTCATGTGCGGCCAGAGGGCGTAGTTCTGGAAGACCATGGCGGTGTGCCGGTCCTCGGTCGGCAGGCGGGTGACGTCCCGCTCGCCGAAGTGGATCCTGCCGGCCGAGGGCGCGAGCAGGCCGGCGACGATGCGCAGGAGGGTCGACTTGCCGCAGCCGCTCGGGCCAAGCAGGAAGAACAGCTCGCCGGGCCCGACGGAGAGATCCATGGCCGAAAGCACGAGCGGCCCGTCCTGGCCATAGCGCTTGGTGATGCCGGCGAGGGTGACGGAAACCATGCATGCCTCCGGGGTCGTCTTCGTGGTCGTTGCCGCCCTGCCGACAACCTCCCGCCGGATGGCGGTAAAGGAATAAATCTAGCCGTCCGGCGTGACAAAGCAACGCGTCCCGCGCGGAAGTCCCGTGGCATTGCTGCGGCCATTGGCTTTGTCGGCAAGTCAGGCTAGGGTTATGGCCAATGACCGCCGGAGGAATGCCAGATGCCGTTGCCGCCCTTCCGCCTGCGCCGTTGGCTGCTGGGGATGGCGCTCCTCCTCGGGCTTTGCCCATGGTTGCTGGCGGCGGTCACCTGCAGCCAGTGCGGCAAGGAGATCAAGCCCGGGCGGCGCTATGTCGTCCAGGAGGGCCAGGCCTACTGCTCGCGG
>CAZBDL010000281.1:0-5318 GCA_964490525.1 uncultured Victivallales bacterium
TCAGGCCGCGGATCAGGATCTCGAAGGCCCGGTGCGAGGGGTTGAACGAGATCATGTCGACCGTCTGCTCCCGGACCTCCTTGTGCGGCGAGGCGATGGTCTCGTCAAAGACGACATGCTGCTCCTCCGGCAGCTTGTCGTCAAGCACCGAAAAGGCGATGTCGCGCACATCCTCGGAGTCGTCCGCAATCGCCCGGGCCAGCAACGGCGCGCAAACCATCGGCTCCTCGATCGCCCCCAGCACCTCGACGGCCGCCTCGCGGATCTCCGGATCCTGGTCGGCCAGCGCCTTGTCCACCGCCGGAATCACCTCCGGATTGGCCATGTCGGCCAAGATCGCCAGGATCGCCAGCTTGACGTCGCTGTCCCCGCTGTCAAGCTCGCGCGTCAACAGGTCGACGACCGCCTGCCCCGCAAACCCGTCCAGCTCCATGAGCAGGGCGATCTTCTCGTCCGCATCCTGGGTGGCGGCCAGCAGCTCGCCAATCCGCTCGACCTGCCCCGCCCCGGGCGTCGTGCGCTGACGCGCCGCCCGCGGTTGCCGATCCTTGGACGGCGCCGCCGTCACCGGCTGCCGCTCCCCGCGGTCCCGGCGCATGGTCGCCAAAATGTCCTCCGTCGCCGCCTTGCCGCCATCAGCGACCGGCGCGGTCACCGCCTCGGCGGGGGCCGCCGGCGCCAACCCCAGCTCGCGGCGCAACAAGACCACCACCGCAATCAACACCACCGCGGTGACAAGACCATAAAGGGCGATCTGGGAACGATTCATGGCGCATGCCTCCCTTGCCTTGCCGTACCCCGCCAGAACGTCGCGGCAGCATGCCGCCCGTCCGGCAAAAAAGCGAGCCGTAACATAGGCCGCAAGCCGTGAATCCGCAAGCCGCCCTCAATAGCTCCGCTGCAGGCCAAGGACCTTGCCCTGGATCAGCACGTCCCCCGGTCGGTAGAAGCGCGACGCGAAGTCGGCATTCGCTGGCCGCAGCTCGACCTTCCCGTCCGGCGTCCGAAAGTAGCTCTTCACCGTCGCCTCGTCATCCACCAACGCCACCACGACATCCCCCTCGCGCAGGCTTTCCGTCTGCTGGACAACCACCACGTCGCCATCGAGGATGCCCAGGTCGCGCATGCTCTCGCCGTTGACCGTGAGCGCAAACAGGCGGTTGGGGACAATGTTGCCGCGCAGCATCGTGGGCGAAAAGAAGATCTCCCCGTCCCGCTCCTCCTGGGCGGCCAGGGGCAGCCCCGCGCTGATCCGCCCCAGCAGGGGGATCGCAATCATCTCGCCCCCACGCCGTTGCGTCGGAAATGGCCGCGCCTTCAGCTTGATGCTGCGGGCCTTCGAACTGCGCACCAGCGCCCCCTTCCCCTGCAGCGCCACCAGATGGGCATGCACCGTCGAGGTCTTGATCCCGAAGCGCTCGGCAATCTCGTACACCGTCGGCGGCATCCCGTGCTGCACCGAAAACCGGTGGATGAACTCCAGGATCCGCTTTTGCTTCTCCGTCAAGCCGATCATCGCCACACCTCCGTCGTTGGTCACCGGACAGGGCTTCCCTGCCCGCTAACAATAGTATGCTACTAATTGTTCGCTTGTCAAGCGGCAGGGATAGAAAAATCCGCCCCGCGGGAAAACCTCTGTCGCCCGAGGAACCCATCCCCAGCGTAGGAGCCCGCTCCCCCTTCGACAAGCTCAGAGCAGGCTCCTACATTAATCCCAAACGTAACGCCCGATTGAAGATTGAAGATTGACCATTGAAGATTCCCCCGGGAACGCCAATCTCCGCATTGGCGTGTCGAGTTCCAACACGAAGAGCAAAAATGACATGAAGGAAAACGGGGAAAGGAAAATACATTTAACTACGAATCACACGAATTACTCGAATAAAAACCGCTTCGCGGGTAAGCAATAAATCCCGCCACGGTGGGCATCGGAACGGTCATCGCCTGCCCGCCGTCGTCCCGAGCGTTTGAACTGCATGCGTGGATCAACATATGCTCCGCGGGACGAAGGCTGGTCCTCGATTTCTTTCAATCGCCCCGATCCCCCTCATGGATCAAGAGATTGCAAGGATGAGCAAGAAACACCCGTTTTCTTGCCCTGAACGAAAAGATGGAGGGGAAACCAACTTCAAACGAGACGGATTCGAGGACGAGGACGAGGACGAGGACGAGAATGAATCACCCACTGCAAATGAAAAAGAGGCAGATTGATTATTCATGATCACGCCTTGGACATGCGGGCAGCAACGTGATAGGATAGGGACGTGGACGCAATGCCCCGCCGCCCCGCTTGGCCACCCCCAACATCACCTCTCGACACCCCACCGGAGGACCGCACATGAGAATCCGCCTTGGCCTGCCGATGTTCCTGCTGGGGGCCACCTTGGCCCTGGGCTTTGCCTATGGCATGGGCAAGATCGCCACCGCCGTCGCCACCTTCAAGACCTCGCGGGTGATCACCGTCAAGGGCTATGCCGAAAAGGCCATCGCCGCCGACCAGGCGTCATGGGAATTCTCCGTGTCCGCCGCGGCCCCGGACCTGCCCGCCGCCAACGCCACCCTGGACCGCCATGTCACCGCCGTCCATGACCATCTCGCCCGCGAAGGCATGCCGCCAGAGGCGCTGACGGCCTTCCCCGTCTCGGTCGCGACCATCTTTAGGAAGAACGACAAAGGCAACGCCACCAACGAGATCGACCACTACCTCCTGCGCCGGTCCTTCCGGGTCGCCTCGCCGGACGTGCGGCGCATCGAGGCCATGGCCAACGGCCTGAGTCCCCTGTTGGCGCAAGGTATCTTCGTCCAGGCCCAGGCCCCGGAATACATCAGCACCGAGATCGACCGCCACAAGAAGGATTTGTTGGCCGAGGCGACCCGCAATGGCCATGAGCGCGCCGTCATCTTGGCCGAAGAGAGCGGCGGCCACCTCGGCGGCCTGGTCGACGCCTCGCAGGGGGTCTTCCAGATCGTCCCCCTGGATTCCACCCGCGTCTCCGACTACGGCGTCTACGACACCACCACCATCGACAAGGCCGTGAAGGCCGTGGTGACCCTGCGCTTCAGCGTCGAGTGAGCCGACGCCCCGATCCCGGCTTCCGTGGCTGAATGGCCGCCGCCGGCGCCCTGGTGCCAGCCGCGGGCGACGCCACCACCGTCGGCGAGGCAGCTCCCCTGCCCGCCGGGCGGGGCGGTGGAAACCACCCCTTGGGCGGGCCGGGACGCAGGCTCAGCGCCATCTCTCCCGCCGTCATCTCGCGCCATTTCCCCTCCGCCAGATCCCCCAGCGGCAACGCCCCGACCGCAATCCGCCGCAGGCGCTCAACGCGATTGCCCACGGCCCGCACCATGCGCCGGATCTCCCGCTTGCGCCCCTCCGCCAGCAGCAGGCGGACCAGGCATTCCCCCACCGGCAGCACCGCCTCCGCCCGCAGGCGCTCCCCCTCGTCCTCGACCCCCGCCAACAGACGAGCCCGGTCCTCGGCGGAAAGCGGACGCCGCGTCGTCACCTCATAGGTCTTGCGCACGCCATGACGTGGATGGGTCAAACGTTGCGCATAGTCGCCGTCGCTCGTCAGAATCAGCAGCCCTTCGCTGTCCTGGTCCAGTCGCCCCGCCGGATACAGCCGCACCCCCGGCATCGACACCAACTCGATGACCGTGCGGACCGCATGGGGATCGGCCACCGTGCACGTCCAGCCCGAGGGCTTGTTGAGCATCACCGAAACCCGCACCCCCGCCCCCACATCCACCCCGTCGACCGCCACCCGCGCCCCGGCGGCCACCCGACGGGCGGGATCGCGCTCCACCACCCCGTCCACCGTCACCCGCCCCGCCTTCACCCATTCGGCGGCGCGCCGCCGCGACGCCACCCCGGACATCGCCAAATGACGGGCCAGGCACGGCACGGCGGCGGCCGGCGACGAGTCTGGGGGGGAGCGCAGGGACATCGCTCTTGCCAATCATGGATGTGGACATCGGACCACCCGCAATCTACTCCGCCATGACCTTTTCGGCGAATCGCCATTGACGCCACGGTCCCGGAATGGTTTATTCCCTGCCCGACAGCCGCCATGCCCTAGTCGCCAGACGCCCCGGAGACCCTCATGATCGCGATGATCGACAACTACGACTCCTTCACCTACAACCTGGTGCAGTACCTCGCTGAGCTCGGACAGCCCCCGGAGGTCTTCCGCAACGACCAGGTCACTGTCGCCGACCTGGCGAAGCTACCCGTCCAGGCCCTGATCGTCTCCCCCGGCCCCTGCTCCCCACGCGAGGCCGGCATCTCCTGCGCCGCCATCGCCCATTTCGCCAACGCCCGCATCCCCGTCTTCGGCGTCTGCCTCGGCCACCAGTGCATCGGCGAGGTCTACGGCGGACGCATCGTCCACGCCCCCTCCCTCATGCACGGCAAGGTCTCCGCCATCCGCCACGACGCCACCAGCGTCTTCGCCGGCCTGCCTGACGGCTTCCCCGCCACCCGCTACCATTCCCTTGTCATCGAGCCGGAGAGTTGCCCCGAAATCCTGCGCGTCACTGCCCGCACCGACGACGGCGTCATCATGGGCGTCCAGCACCGCACCCTCCCCGTCCACGGCGTGCAGTTCCATCCGGAATCGATCCTCACCCAGGGCGGACACCGCCTCCTCGCCAACTTCCTCGCCCTCGCTGGCCTCCCCGTCCCCTCCCCGCTCCCCACCGGCCCCCTCGGATGAAGAACACGCCAGGAAGACCCCGGCCGCCGCAGGTTTTCCCCGGATTCGGCTTGCAATTCACCGGAGTCGGACAATAGTACATGCTCGCACATGCTGCGGGGTGGAGCAGAGGTAGCTCGTCAGGCTCATAACCTGAAGGTCGTTGGTTCGATTCCAACCCCCGCTACCATCGTGGGGCCCGGCGGAAACGCCGGGCCCCTTTTTTGCCTCCTTTTGCCTTTGCCATAGGTCGCTTACGATCGCCAAGAACGCCCCCCTTCTCGTCCTCGCCCAAAGGTAGGAGCCCGCTCCGCCTTCGACAGGCTCAGAGCAGGCTGCGGGCGAACCTCTGTCTCCCGAAAAGTCAACCCCCAGCGTAGGAGCCCGCTCCCGCGGGCACCGGGCGGCGACGGGATGGCGGGGGACAAGGACGCCCGACAATCGACGCCCGCCCCCTGGGGCTCCCTGCTATGGCAAGCTCCGCACTCCCCGCTCCGCACTCCCCACTCCCCACTCCCCACTCCGCACTCCCCGCTCCGCACCCCCCGCTCCGCGCCCCCCACTCCGCGTTCCGCGTTCCGCATTTCCCCCTACTCCCCCCTGCCCCCTGCCCCCTGCCCCCTG
>CAZBDL010000282.1:0-5315 GCA_964490525.1 uncultured Victivallales bacterium
GACGATGCATGAATTCAAGAAGCTGGGCCAGCCGGTCGCGGTCACCGCCATCGACCTGGCGCGCGGGCGTTTCCGGATCCGCAACCGCCAGTGGTTCAGCACGCTGGCGAACCTCGCGGGACGCTGGGAGATGACAGTCGACGGGCGGCCCTTCGCGAAGGGTCGGCTGCCACGGCTGGCGACGCCTCCGCAGGCCAGCGAGGAGCTGCGCCTGAAACTGCCGCAGCCGGCGCTCCAGGCGGGACAGGAGGTGCACCTGACCTTCCGCTTCGAGCTGGGCAAGGACACCGCTTGGGCGCGGCGCGGGCAGGCCATGGCCTGGGAGCAGTTTGCCCTGCCGCTGCGCGCCGTCGCCCGCCGCCGCCCGCCCCGGCCGGCCGATCTGGACATCCTGCGCTCGGCGGATGCGCTGGTCGTGGCCGCACCGGACTTCTCCTGCGCCCTTGATCCGGCCGACGGCCAGATCCGCCTGCTGTCCACGGCCAGGCATGACCTGGGCATGGCCGGCCCCCGTCCCCAGCTTTGGCGCGCGGCGACGGACAACGACGGCATCCGCGTCTGCGGCGAGAACAGCTATCACATCCTCTGGAAATGGCTGCAGGCGGGCTACCACGAGAAGCCGTTCGTGCCGGAGCGCGAAGCCACGCTCCGCCGCACCGCGGATGGTGCGATCGGGCTGCTGAGCCGCTACCGGATGGACGGCGACCACGGCGAGGCCCTGGTGCATTGCACCCAACGCCTGCGGTTCCGCGGGGACGGCTGGATTGCGGGCGCCACCGAGTTCAAGCTGGCCCACCATGCCCCCGAAGCCCCGCGCCTGGGGATCGAGCTGGTCCTGCCGGCCGGCTTCGAGACGATGGAGTGGCTGGGCCGTGGCCCGCACGAAAGCTACTGCGACCGGCAGGCCGGGGCCGCCGTCGGACGCTGGCGCGACACCGTCGCCAACCGCTATGTCCCGTATGTCATGCCCCAGGAGCACGGCAACCTGACGGACGTGCGCTGGCTGGCCGTCCACAATGGCCGCCTTGGCCTGCTGGTCGCGTCCGACGGGGACCTGTTCCAGGCCTCCGGGTCGCACTTCACCGCCGCCGACCTGTTCGCGGCCCGGCACACCAGCGATCTGCGGCCGCGGCCCGAGACCCACCTCAACCTCGACTGCCGTCAGCGCGGCCTGGGCACCGCCACCTGCGGGCCTGACACCCTCGGGCAATACCGCATCCCCCCCGGGAACTACGTCCTCGGCTGGCGCATGCGCCTGTTCGACCCGCGCCGGGACGATCCCGGCCTCCTGGCCCGGACCTGAAAACTGACGCAATCCAAACGCCTTCCTCATGGCCGCCTAACCCGGCGAGGGCATGGTGCGGACAGGAACTGAACCTGTCTGACCACGGCGAGAACCATGAAGGCCAAGGCACACGAATACCGGGCGGTGTTCATCAGCGACGTGCACCTGGGCACGCGGATCAGCCAGCCGACGCGGCTGGTCGAGTTCCTCAAGCAGGCCAGGATGCGCCACCTGTACCTGGTCGGCGACATCGTCGACGTCACCGCATTCCGGCGGAAGTTCCACTGGGACAAGGAGCACAACGCCGTCGTCCGCCGCATCCTCAAGATGGTCAAGAACCGCGTCAAGGTCGTCTACATCCCGGGCAACCACGACCGCGACCTGCGCGACTTCGCGGGCATGGACTTTGCGGGCATCGAGTTCCGGAACCGCGACATCCACACGACCCGCCAGCGCCAGCGCCTGCTGGTCATCCACGGGGACGAGTTCGACGGGGTCCTGCGCGAGCAGATGATGTTCCTCTACACGGTCGGCGACTACTCGTATGCGGCCGCCATCCAGGTGAGCCGCCTGGTCAACCGGGTCACGCGCTGGTTCGGAATCGACTTCTCCCTCTCGAAGTACCTCAAGACCAAGGTCAAGAACGTCATCAAGTTCATCAACAATTTCGAGAAGCTGATCGTCTACGAGGCCCGTGCGGCGAATGTCGACGGGGTGATCTGCGGGCACATCCACAGTCCGGACCTGCGGATCGTGGACGGCAAGATCTACGGCAATTGCGGCTGCTGGACGGAGACGTGCTCGGCGCTGGTCGAGCACCTTGACGGGCGGCTCGAGGTGATCCAGCTCTAGCCAGGGCCTTCGTGGAGCGTGACAGGTTGAGCGCGGAGAGCGGTGGCGATCGAGGACGAGGACGAGGACGATTACGATTGGCATGCCATCGTATTTATGTCCACGTGCACTAAGCGTGTTATTGGGCAACGGGCGCGGAGGGCCACGACATGACGAAGGGGTCAGCGACGACCGGGAAACCGGCCCGGCGGGGGCTGCTCCGGCATGGGCGTCGGCTGCTGGAGCGGACGCATGACCGGATGTTCCGGCGCTGGAGGGGCTGCAACCATAATTCAGACGGCTCCCGGGGCCATCTCAACCCCCTCGGCATCACGGTGGGCGGCAGCGCATATTCCAGCCGTGGCATAACCGGGGAAAGGGGCTACATTGGGCGGCGAGGAGACCCCGGACGGAATGCTGATTCAAGGCCATCGGCCACGCCGGACGGGGCACGAGAGGCCCATCACCGGAAGGCTTGGCCATGGCGACGACCTACGGTCCCGAGGAACGGCGGCACCTGCTGACACTGGCGCGGGAGGCGATCGCCTCGGCGTTGCGGCGGGACTTTCCGCCAGACACGCTCGACTGCCCGGAAGACCTGCTGGAGAAGGGGGCCTGCTTCGTCACGCTACATCGTCCGGACGGTTCCCTGCGCGGGTGCATCGGCAACATGCGGGCCTATGAGCCGCTGGCCGACAACGTCGTGCACAATGCGATCAACGCGGCGCTCCAGGATCCGCGCTTTCCCCCGGTGGCGTCGGAAGAGGAGCTGTCCACCCTGGAGGTCGAAATCTCGGTGCTGACATCGCCCGAACGGATTGCCGGGCCTGGCGACTTCAAGGTGGGCGAGCATGGCATCATCCTGCAGCGGGGGGGACGCAGCGCGGTGTTTCTGCCGCAGGTGGCGCCGGAGCAGGGCTGGGACCGCGAGACGACCCTGTCCCATCTCGCACTCAAGGCGGGACTCGCCCCGGACGCCTGGAAGGGCCCCGGGGCGGAGCTCTCCGTCTTTCGGGCGATCGTCTTTTCGGACATGACGGAGAAGGCCGTTTAGGGCTGGCCCTCCGGGCGGGTCTTGCGGGCGGGGAAATGCCGGGGCCAATGGCGCAGTTCGCGGATGTCCCGGGGGTCCATGATCACCTCGACCAGGTCGAAGCGCCAAGGCAGGCGCGGGTGGCCGATTTCGCGCAGGTAGGTCATGGCGGCGTGGCGGATGCGATCCTCCTGGCGAGCGGACAGGCCAGTCGCCGGACGGTGGCTGGCGGTGGCCCGCCGGGTCTTGACCTCGATGAAGCAGAGGGTTAGGCCGTCGCGGGCGATGATGTCGATCTCGCCACCGGGGGCCCGGTAGTTGCGCAGCAGCACCTCGGCACCCCGATGGCGCAGGTATCGGCAGGCGGCATCCTCGCCGCGACGCCCCAGCCGGAGGTGCCGGGTCCTGGCATGCCGAAAGTCCATGGGGGCTAGGGAAAGACGACGCGTCCGGTTTCGCCGGGAAGCAACGGCTTGCCGGCGGCCTCCGGGCTCATCTCGACGGTGAAGAAATAGGCATTGTCGGGAACAAGTTCCCGGCGCAGCAGCTCGGCGGGCGGATAGACCGAGGCCGGACGCACGCTCAAGACCGGCGCGGTGAAGAGGGATCCGGCGATGCGGACGCGGCCGAGGCGTCCAGGGGCGATCTTCTCCTTGAACCGCTCATGGACGTAGGCGGTGATGCGCACGGATCCCGGCTGGTAGACGCTGACGACCTCCTGCCCCTGGCGGAGCTGCTGTCCGACGGCGCAGTGCGGCTGCAGCAGGATGCCGCGGCTGGGGGCCTTGAGCTCAAGCTCCATGCCCTGACCGGCCAAGAGGGACTCGGACCGGAGGATGTCGGCATCAATCTCTTCGCGGAAGCGCTGGATCTCGGCCAGGGAGGTCTCGAGGGCGGCAAGCTTGGCGGCCATGCCTTGGCGGAAGCGTGCGATGGTTTCGGTGGCGCCGTCGGCCTCAGTGCGCAGGCTCTTCTCGAAGAGGCGCGCCCGTTCATCGGCCGCCTCGGCCTCGGCCAGCATCCGCCGGCTGGCCAGATAGTCGCCCTCGGTGAGCGCATCGAGCAGGCGCAGGGACTCGGCATTCTCCATCTCGCGGCGGCGTGCCGTCAGCACCTCGGCAGCCTTGCGGGAGGCGACCAGGCCGCGGGCGAGCGCATCCTGGGCCAGGGAGACCGCCGTGTCCAGCTCAACCTCCTCCTGGGAAAGGTTCTTGCGCTCATGCCCGATGGTCGCGGCCAGGTCCGCCGCCATCATCACCGCCCGCTGCCGCTCCAGGCGCTTCTCGGCGAGCGCCTCGCCCATGGCCAGGACATTCTCGGCCTTGACCTGGATCCGGGCCAACGGCTCGCCGGCCTGGACCTCGGCGCCCGCATCCTTCGGGGCCAGCCAGGTGACCACCGCCTCGCCCGGGCTCGCCAGGATGTCGCGATTCGCGGTCACCAGCGCCACGCCCGAAAGCCGGTAGTACCGGCCATAGACCAAGGCCACGGCCAGGCCGCCCAGCAGCAGCGCCACCACCAGGAAGCGCATCCGCCGCCAAAGGACATTCCGGCCTTCCACACGCTTCGTCACGGCCAGCAGGCTCTTTTCGTCCGATGCTATCTTGCGCAACCGAATCGCCATGGTCTTTCCCCTTTTTGGCCCATGCCCGGCGGCGGCGGGAATCGCGGAAGCACGATGCCCAACGGTGCGCGGCAGGGCAAATCTAGTGCGGAAATCGCGGTTTGCCAGCGCCTGGCATGGCTTCGTAAACCGCCCGGACAACCTCCACGCCCAAGCCTGCGAACAACCTCAGCCGATCGTCTCGTCGCCAAGATGGCGACCGGGGACGAGGTAGTTGCGGGCGTAGTCGGCGACGGCCTCGGCCAGGGGCATCGGGGGCCGCCCGTAGCCGGCGGCGCGGAGCTTGTCCATGCTGGCACAGGTATGGTACTGGTACTTGTCGCGCAACGTCTCCGGCATCGGGATGTACTCGATGCGCGGGGGGCGCCCGAGGGCCGCGAACAGGGCCTGGGCGAGGGTGTTCCAGGTCTCGGCCCGGCCGCTGCCGAGGTTGTAGAGCCCGGCAAGCTGGCGGTCAAGGCAGAAGAGGACCATCTCGACGGCGTCCTTGACGTAGAGGAAGTCGCGGCGCTGCTCGCCGTCGGCGACGTCCGTACGGTGCG
>CAZBDL010000283.1:0-5305 GCA_964490525.1 uncultured Victivallales bacterium
CCAGCGCCAAGGTCACCACGTCTGCCGGCAGCCCGTCGATCACCGCCCGCGCCTGACTCCCCGAGCCCCCGTGCGACTGCTGCACGCGCACCCGCTGCCCGGTCTTCGCCTGCCAGTGCTGGGCGAAGGCCTCGTTGAACTCGCGATACAGCTCCCGGGTGGGATCGTAGGAGACGTTCAGCAACTCGATCTCCTGTGCGGTGGCGGACAGCGCCGTCCCCGCCAAGAGCGCCCCGACGCACATCGACACCGGCAGATGGTTCCGACCCATGATTTGATCCTCCTGTCCGTTCGTGTTCCCCATGACGGTCCCGGAGCCGCATCCCGGCGCCATGAAGGCCGTTTATTTATATCTAATGTAGTCATATAATATATAATGTCAAGCCCCCCGGGCGGTGTATGTCCCGGGCTGATGCGCCGTCCGTCTCCAGGATGCCCCGCGGCGGCGATATCCCGCCAAGCGTGGCTTGCCGCCGCCCTGGCATTCGGGGTGGAAGGCGGTAATGTCCCGGGTACGCGAGAAGCGCGAGCGGGAACGAGACCATGGACGCGTCGGTGACGGCATCCGAAGTGGGCTTGGCGGGCGGCGGGGGACGGCGCATCGTCGTCGGCCTGAGCGGCGGCGTCGACTCGTCGCTGGCCGCGGCCCTGCTGGGGGAGGCCGGCTGGGAGGTCGTCGGCGTCACCCTGCAGATGCTGCCGGGGGACGGGGCCGCCGGGGTGGCGGCAGCGCGGACAGCGGCCATGCATCTGGGCATCGCCCACCATGTCCTGGCCTGCCGGGAAGCCTTTGCGGAGCGCGTGCTGCGTCCCTGCTGGGACGAGTATGCCGCCGGACGCACCCCGAACCCGTGCCTGCGCTGCAATCCCGGCGCGAAGTTCGCCAGCCTGCTGGGCATGGCCCGCAACATCGGGGCGCAGCATGTCGCCACCGGGCATTATGCGCGCATCCTGGCCTCGGCGGACGGACGGCCCCGGCTCTGCCGCGGCGTTGACCTGAACAAGGACCAGTCCTATTTCCTGGCGATGCTGACGCCGGAACAGCTTGCCGCCATTGTTTTTCCGCTTGGGCCACTGACCAAGGACGAGGTTCGCCACCTCGCGCGCGCGCTACAATTGCCCAATGCCGACCGGACGGAAAGCCAAGACGCCTGCTTCGCCAACGACGAGGCGGGCTTTGCCGAATTCCTGCGCCGCCATTTCCGGGCCACTCCGCCGTCCGGCCCCATCGTGGAGCTGGAGAGCGGGCGGATGGTCGGGCGGCACGACGGCATCCACCAGTTCACCATTGGCCAACGCCGCGGCACCCGCGTGGCGCTGGGGCGTCGCGCCTGGGTGCAGGGCATTGACGCCGCCACGGCCACGGTGCGGATGACCACCGACCCGGCCGACCTGCTGGCCGTCGGCATGCGGCTGGACGGCATGGTCTGGCATCGGCCTCCGCCGCCGCCCGGCACGGAACTGGACATCCTGGCCCAGGCCCGCTACCGCCAGGCCGCCATTCCCGGCACTGTTCAGTCCGACGATGCCGACGGAGCCACCGCCGTCGTCCGTTTCGACCATCCCGTCGCCGCCATCGCGCCGGGACAGGGCGGCGTCCTCTACCAGGGCGACGAGGTCATCGGCGCTGGGCGCATCGTCGCGGCCATTCGCCCGTGAGCGCCGGACGTTGAACGTTCAGTGTTGAGAGTTGAACGTTGAGCGTTCCGCCCCGTCTTTCCCGCGCAAGCGCAGCCCGGCGGCATGGACCATCGCGGTGTCCGCTCCGGGATCGAGGCCGGGCGTGGTCAGGTAGTTGCCGGTCATCAGGGCGTTGGCGCCGGCGCGGAAGATCTCGTCCTGGCGCTGCGCCAAAACCAATGGCCGGCCACCGCAGATGCGGATCGTCGCTTCGGGCAGAAGGAAGCGGTAGACGGCGACGATGCGCAGGGCCTCGTCGGCGACGAGTGGCGGCTGGTTCTGCAAGGCGGTGCCCGGGATCGGGTTGAGGAAGTTCAGGGGCACGCTGCGCACGCCCAGGTCGCGGAGAACCAGGGCCAGGTCGACGCGGTCTTCCCAGCCTTCGCCCAGCCCGAAGAGCCCGCCCGAGCACAGCTCGATGCCCAAGGATTGCGCCTGCCGCAGGGTGGCCAGCCGCTCGTCCCAGGAATGCGTCGTGCAGATTCGCGGGAAGAAGGCGCGCGAGGTCTCGAGGTTGTGGTGATAGCGGGCGATGCCCGCATCCCGCAGCCGCCCCAGATCCGCCTCGCCGAGCATGCCGAGCGAGGCCGAGACCTCGAGGTCCGTCTCGGCGACGATGCGACGCACCGCCGCGATGATCGCCGTCACCTCGTCCGCCGTCGCCGCCGGGCCGCTGGTGATGATGCCGAAGCAGTGGACGCCCTGGGCGGCCAGCCTGCGCGCGTCCGCGACCATCGCCTCGGGCGAGATCAGGGGATAGGCCGGTGCCGACGTCGCCGCATGCGCGCTCTGGGCGCAGTAGCGGCAATCCGAGGTGCACAGGCCGGAACGGGCGTTGACGATCCCGCAGAACAACGCCTCGTCGCCATGGAACCGGCCGCGGATCGTCTCCGCCTGCGCCATCAGCGCCGACAACGGCACCTCCTCGCCGGACAGGCGCAGCGCCTCCTCGCGCGAGACGCCGATCCCATCCCGTGCCCGCCCCGCCATCTCTGCCAGAAGGCTGTCGATCATGTCTCGCTCCAGGTCATCCGCTTCGTGTCCGCCCTCATCATACCCCCCGCTGCCCGCTTGTCAACATCGACGGTCGGCGGACGTGTCCCCCCGTGCCGCGATGATGGTTAACGGATGGCGGATGGGTTGGGGATTTCGACTTTCGAATTTCCCCGCTTGGCCCGCTTGAATACACGACTAAAGCTATCATATTACTCGTGATTGTCTCCTCATGCCGCCGTCGGCGGGGAGCAGGCCGCATCTCACGGAATTCTCAGCGGGCGCTCATCCGGGGCAAACAATCGGGGCCTACCGTGTCGTTGTTTCGGGACTGAAAGGCCCATGAGCAAGGCAATCCGTACTCACCCTCACCAAGGCAACCAAGGGAAAGGACAGCAGATGAAGGCACGCATCGGAATGGCGGCGTTGGCCGTCGCGCTCGCCGGGGTCGCGCTGACGGGCGCGGCCCAAGAGGCCGGCAACACGCGGACCATCACGTTCCTGGAGGACCGCGACCAGGACTACATGGTCACCAAGGTCTACGAGATCAAGAACACGATCGCCGCCGACCTGCGGCCGTTCGTGGAGGGCGCGGTGCGCCGTGCCGACCCGGAAAGCAGCGTCTCGCGGCTCGCCTACAAGCATGCCAAGAAGCAGTTCCTCCAGGTGAACATGCCGAACTGGATGGTGCCGCACATCGACGACATGGTCGCCAAGCTCGACCGTCCGGCGGAGAAGGACGCCGAGGGCTCGGCACTGCTCGGCACCGGCATCTACCGCTTCTCGTACATGCCGCAGCACCGCTCGAGCGAGGCGATGCGGGCGGCGATCGCCGGACGCTTCACGGGCGGCGACGACATCCAGTTCCGCGACGCCTCCTCCAACCTCTTCTATTGGAAGGGGTCGTATTCCGACGGCGAGGACGTGGCCAAGTGGGTGCAGGCGCTGGACCGGCCGGTGCCGCAGATGGAGGTGACGCTGAACGTCTACGAGATCAACGACGGCGACCTGATGGAGCTGGGCATCGACTACGTCGCCTGGAAGAACGGCCCGGGGGCCGAGATTTTCAGCACCGGCATGGACTTCCTGGACTCGAGCAGCTTCAGCGACTCGTCGTCGCAGTACAACCCGCTGGACATCGCCAACTACGCCTCTCATTCGTGGGGCGGCTTCCTAATCGCGCCGAACATTGATGCGACCTTCGTGCGCATGCTGGCGCAGAAGGGCAAGGCGAAGGTGGCGACCACCGGCAACCTGACGGTGGTCAACGACTGGAACAACAACGCCGACGCCTTCGGCAACGTCTCCAACCCGGGGGCCTTCGCGACGGCGCGCTACCGCCTGCAGCTCGACCCGCAGTACCAGTGCATCACCAAGGACGCCAACCAGCAGATCACCGTCGCGGCGGCCGCCGCCACCCCGCGCATCAATTTCTACCTGCGCAACCCGGTGATCAACTTCAACCCCGAGGCCAATGTCGATGCGAAGCTTGGCCAGGGCGTGCAGATCAACTTCGGCTGGGTGTTGCACATCCGCGACACCATCGTCGAGCAGGCAAACGACGGCACCGACGTCGCCAACGACTTCGACTTCCGCTCGCACATGACGCTTGACGCCGGCACCGAGAAGCTCCTCGCGACCTACACCAAGACCCATGACACGGAGCAAAACAACGGCGTCATCGGCCTCAGCGAGATCCCGGGACTGAACTACCTCTTCGGCTCCGAGATGAAGTCCAAGACCACCACCCGCGTAATCGTCACGGTCAGCGCCCGGCCGGTCGTCCCGGCTGCCGACCTCGCCCCCTGGGCGGGCCGGATCATCGCCGACGCCGACGAGATCCTCAAGAAATAACGAGGCCATCGCCGCCTCACCCAAGGACAGAAAGGCATTGCCATGAACAAGCTTCTGATCGCCGGACTCACCGCCGCCGCCGGCCTCGCGCCGCTCGGCCTCCTCGCCGACCCGGCCACGCCGGTTCCGCTCAACAGCCAGGCCCAGTACCACTTCCGCGTGGATGTGGACAAGGAGACCGACACCCTCCATTACCTGAACAGCAACAACGACCCGGACGTCATCACCAAGACCTATGTGCTGAGCCACGCCGACCCCTACGAGCTGCGCCCATACCTGCGCGACGCCCTTGAGGCGGAGCGCATCACTGCGGGCACGAGCAAGGTCGAGTGCGTGAAGTACAACGACGGCACCGGCATCCTTATCGTCTCGGCGGAGGACTACAAGTTCGACCCGGCGCGGATGAACGGCGCGATGACCATCGACGAGATCGTCGCCTACTACGACCAGCCGAAGATCACCTCCTCCTCCGGCCAGAAGACCTACCTCTACGTCCCCCGGCACCGGGCCGCCAACGAGCTGCTCGCCCTGCTCCAGGGGGTCGGCATGGACATCGCCGCCAGCACCCAGGAGAACCTGCGCGGCAAGGACGCCGCCTGGGTCGACCAGGACCTCAACGGCATCCTCTTCTATGCCTCGGCCTGGTCGGTGAAGAACATCGCCGAGATGATCCAGGTCTTCGACCAGCCGGTGCCCCAGGTCAAGGTCAACTACCAGATCTACGAGCTCGAGGGCGAGAACGATGACAAGCTCGGCGTCGACTTCCAGGCCTGGAAGA
>CAZBDL010000284.1:0-4684 GCA_964490525.1 uncultured Victivallales bacterium
GAACGGCCCGGAGGGCGAGATCGGGGTCGGGGCTGGCGGCAAGGCCCGCTTCCTGTGCCAGATCCTCCGCGACTACGGCATCCGCAAGCGGCCGGTGTATTTCGGCAAGCCCTATCCGGCGGTCTTCCGGCTGGCCTGCCATCGGCTCCAGGAGCGTGCCGGCGGCCGCCACCGTTTTTCCCCAAGGCGCATCCTGATGGTCGGCGATTCGCTGGCCTCCGACATCAAGGGGGCCAACCGCACCGGCCTGGTTTCGGCCCTGGTCCTTACCGGCATCACCACCCTGGTCCATCTGCGGGCCGCCCAGGCTGCGTGCCGTCCGCAACTGGTCTTCGCGGCCCTCGGCTGAGCCGGGGAAGAGAAGAACGTCCAACGCTGAACGAATTGCACTACTTGCGCTTGCCCTTGAGCGTTGAATGCTGAACACTGAACTCTGAATACTGAATACTGAACACTGCCGCAGTGCCCTTAAACGTTGAGTGTTGCGCGTTTCCCCCGGTTGGCGGGCCAAGGTTACGTTGGGAAAGAAGGATGGTGGATCATGACGCTCGGGTCATCCAGCCGTTTCCTTGAGGAGTGCACGCCCGGCGCGATCCGCCGGGTGGTGGCGGGCTCGGGGTTGATCTTCGTGCCGGTCTCGCCGTTGGTCGAATGGCACAGCCTGCACTTGCCGCTGGGCACCGACGGGCTGATTGCGGAAGGCGTGGCGGCGGCGTTGGCCGAAGCCGTCGACGGGCTTTGCCTGCGCTGCCTGCCCATCGGGCTGGACGAGATCCGCTCCCCCGAGTTCAAGCGCTGCCAGGGCCTGCCCGCCGAGGCCGAGGTCATGGGCATGAACTATCCGGGTTTTCCGGTGGTCGGCGAATACCACCAGGCCACGGCCTTGGTGACGATGCTGGCCGTGCGCCTGGAGGCCCTGCGCCAGACCGGCTTCCGCCATGCCTTTGTCGTCAACCAGCACGGCGGTAAAGACCAGAACGAGACCATCGCGGCGGTGGCCGCGGCCGAGTCCCGGGATGGCTTCCGAGCCGAGGCGTTGCCGGTGGCCCGCTTCGGGCGGATGCCGGCTGACGACCCTGAGATTGAGCGGTTCCGCACGGGTGGGCACGCCGGCCTGGCCGAGACGATCCAGCTCATGGCCTTTCGTCCCGACCTGGTGCGGCCCGGGGAATTGCCGGCGGGCGAGCTGTCGGCCGCCGCCCTCGGCATCCTGCATTCCGGGCCGGTCATTCCGGAGGAATTCAATCCCCGGCAGGCCAGCGCCGCGGCGGCGGCCCGCTGGCGGGAGAACCTGCTGCGCAACCTGCTGGGGCATGTCCGGCAATCGGCCGGGGAGTTTCGTTCGGCGCGTCCCAGCTAGATGAGGATCTTGACGCCGCGCTTTTCCTTCTCGGCATCAAGCATGGCCTTGATCTTTTCGCCGACCTGGCGCTTCTGCATCTCGCCTTTCAGGGCGTCCTGGACTTCGGCGAGGGGGGTCTTGCCGCCGCCGGTGTGCTTGGTGGGCAGGATGATGTGATAGCCGAAGCTGGTCTCGACCAGGCCGCTCATGGTTCCCGGTTCAAGGGTGAAGGCGGCATCCTCGAAGGGCTTGACCATCATGCCGCGCCCGAACTCGCCGAGACTGCCCTTGTTGGCCTTGCCGCTGGGACAATCGCTCTCGGCCTCGGCGACGGTGCCGAAGTCCTCGCCGTCCTGCAGCCGCTTGAGCAGACCCTCGGCCTTGGCCTTGGCCTCGGCCTTGGCCTTGTCCTTCTGGATCGTCTGTTCCTCGGGGGTCAGGGCGCTCATCTCGGCCTCAGGCAACTCCTTGGGCCGGACGAGGATATGGGAGGCCTCGACGGACTCCTCGGTGGCGAAGCGTTCGGGGTTCGCCTCGTAGAAGGCGGCGACCTCCTGATCGGTGACCTCGACCTTGGCGGCGTAGCCATCGACCCACTCGCGGATGGTGCCGGCGACAACCAGCTGCTCCTTGAGGTCGTCGAGCGACATGCCCTGCTGGGCGATGACCGCCTTGACCTGCTCCTCGGGGACCTCGGTGAACAGCTTGGCCAGTTCGGCATCGCCCTTCTCGGGGCTGGGCTTGAGGCCCTCGGCGGCGGCCAGGTCCAGGAGGATGCCCTTCTCGATGAGGCCTTCGGTGACGTCGCGGGCGAGCTCCAGCCACTGCTCCTGGGGAACCTCCTGGTCGCCCTGCTGCATCTGGATCATGCGCAGGATGGGCTTGGCCTCCTTCAGCAGCTCGTCGCGGGTGATGGTGCGGTCGCCGACGGTCGCCACCGCCTCCGGCAGGAAGGCCAGCGGATTCTTGGTCTCAGGGGTGGCCGTTTCGGGGACGGTGACGGTTGGCGCGACGGCTTCAACTGGCGCGGCTTCGGGGCTGACGGCCGCTGGGGCGGCGGTTTCAGCGGTGTCCTGACCAGTGATGGTCAGGGCGAGGCCGGCGCCGAGAACGGCGCCGCAGGCGAGGATGCTCCAGGTCGTCTTGGTCATGATGCCTTCTCCATGGGGGTTGGCTGGGTTGGTCTTGGCATTCGGGCCGAGGAGTATGGGCAGAGCTTCCGACCGCCGCCAGGGGCTGGTCAGGGCGTGGATTTTTCCATGGGGGTGGGGTAGGTGCGGGGCAGGGCGCTGGACGTGCCGGCGAGGAAGTCCTGCCAGGCGTCCAGCGTGTGGTGTTCGGGATCGGCGATCGCCAGGACGGCGAGCAGGACGAAGGCGTCGCGGTCGCCGCCGTCGAGCATCCCGTCGATGTCGGAGCAGAGGTCGTCGACGGCGCGCCGCCGTTCCCATGCCTGGAGTTCGCGGGCCTGGCGGAGCTGGGCCTCGGCCATGGGCAGGAACGGGGCCAGGCGCGGGTCGCCGCTGGCCAGGGTGCGCAGCCGGGCGGCGGCCCGGGCGAGGGCGACCCCGCTCGGGGGCTGGACGCAGACGTCCACCAAAGCCTTGAGGTCCTGCAGTTCGGCGAGGCATGCCTGCATGGTCGTGATCGCCTCGTGGCGCCCATGGTCCCGGATGGCCTTGTCGACCACGGCCGCGGCCCCGTTGAGGTCGTCGGCATCGAGCCGCTCCTGGGCCGCGACGGCGATGCGGTTGTTGCGGATGGCCCCCGCCAGCTCGGCCAGGTAAACGCTTTCCGGTTGCAGCTCGCGCAGGCGGTCCACCTTGGGTGCCGCCTGTTCGTAGTCGCGCTGGCCAAAGGCCGTGAACAGGTCCCGCACCAGCTCCGCCTTCAGGCGCGGGGGCTCCGCCGCCGGCATGGCCTTGCCACAGCCCCCCGGGAGGAGCATGCCGAGGCAGGCCACCGCCAGGACGAGTCCGGCGCGGCACCGGGCCAAAGGCCCTGCGGATTGCCGCCCGGACGGCGTTGCGAAGTGCGCAGGCACGGGATATGGTTCTCCCTGTGGGGCGTCGTCGGAAGCGGACAAAACTCGGCAGATACCATAGCACAAGGTTCCCGGAACGCCACGGGCGGGGAACGAAAGGACCTCAGCATGCGCATCGACGGGCGGGCGGCGGCGGATTTGCGCCCCATCGAGATCGTTCCGGGATTCCTGCGCCATCCCCAGGGGTCGGCGTTGATTTCCTGCGGCCAAACCCGGGTGCTCTGCAGCGCCATGGTGGCGGAGGAGGTGCCCCCCTGGATGCGACAGCAAAAGCGGCCGGGCGGCTGGGTCACCGGCGAGTATGCCATGCTGCCGGCCGCCACCAGCGAGCGCGGCCGTCGCGAGACCACCAAGCCCAATGGCCGGAGCATGGAGATCCAGCGCCTGATCGGTCGTTGCCTGCGCGCCGCCATCGACCTCGACCAGCTGGGCCCCCGCACCCTCTATGTCGACTGCGATGTCCTCGATGCCGATGGCGGCACCCGCTGCGCCGCTGTCACCGGCGCCATGGTCGCCGTCGAAATGGCCGTGGCCAAGATGATGGCCGCCGGCATCCTGGCCCAAAATCCCGTCCGGCGACGCATCGCCGCGGTCAGCGTCGGCGTCGTCGACGGCGAGGCCCTTCTCGACCTTTGCTACCGGGAGGATGTCCGCGCGGATGTCGACATGAACGTGGTGATGACCGAGGACGGCCACCTCGTCGAGGTCCAGGCCACCGCCGAGGGCGAACCCTTCCCCATCGCCCAGTTCGACGCCCTCCTGGCCTTGGCCGGCGACGGCATCCGCCGCCTTGCCGTCGCTCAGCGGGATGTCCTTGCCGCTGCCCAGCCATGATCCGGCTTGACAAGCCTAAATCGGTGCGCTAGGTTGACCGTTAGCGCTCACGGCAACCGGAGAACGGCCATGGTGGCGTGCATCCATCCTTACGGGCTTTCCGCCTTGACGGCGGCATTCCTGTTGACTGGGTGCGCCATGGGTGAGAAGGGAGAGGCGGGGATGGGGATGCAGGTCGAGCGGGACACGGTTCCCTTGGCGGATGGCGGCGAGACGCCGCGGCTCTGGCTACGCAATGGCATCTTGGCGGTGGCGTTCCTGCCAGAACTGGGCGGCAAGATCGTGCATCTCCGGGATGCGGCTGGGCGCGAATACCTGAGCCGCAGCGGCAAGCCCTATGCCCGCCGCCGTTATGGCGAGCCCTTTGGCGAGAACAGCGAGTTCGACGGGATCGACGAGATCTTCCCGACCCTGGGTCCGTGCACCTATCCCGCCGGCCCTTGGGAAGGGGAATCGGTGCCCGG
>CAZBDL010000284.1:4773-5296 GCA_964490525.1 uncultured Victivallales bacterium
CAGGCATGGCGAGGTCTTCCAACTGCCCTGGCGGCAGGTTGCGGGGCCGGGGGTGTCCCTGATGGTGACGAGCCAGCGCTTCGGCTATGTCTTTCGGCGCCGGGCGACGCTGGCGGGCGACACGCTGGTCCTCGACTATGCCGTCGAGAATCCCGCCGACGCCCCCTTCCACTTCGTCTACGCCTTCCATCCGCTCTTCGCCGCGGATGCGGGCAGCCGCCTGGACATTCCCGATGACGCCGAGATCCTGGTGAGCTGGTCGAGCGGGAACTGGCTGGGCACGTTCGGCGCGGCCCGGCGCTGGGGCGACATCCGCGACGCCGACGGACAGCCCTTCAAGGAGCGGATCTTCGTCCCGGAGAGCGGACGCTTCTGGAAGCTCTTCTCGCCGCCGCTGACGGAGGGGCGGGTGCGGCTGAGCCACGGCGACGGCAGCGCCGTCGAAATGTCCTGGCCCGCCACGCTGCTGCCGCGCTACGCCGTATGGTGCAGCGAGGGGTCGACCGGCGGACTGCATCACCTG
>CAZBDL010000285.1:0-5284 GCA_964490525.1 uncultured Victivallales bacterium
CGTCCTCCTCGTCGGGGCCGCCCTTGGGATAGACGATGCGGCCATGGAGCATGGTGGAGAGGGTCTTGACAAAGCTCTGGCGGACGCGCGCGAGCTCGCCGAAGGTCAAGTCGGCATTGTCGAGCTGTCCGGAACGGATGCGCTTGCGGAAGATCTCCCAGACCAGGGCGTCGATCTTCTGCCGGGTCGGCTTCTCGAGGCTGCGCGAGGCGGCCTCGCAGGCATCGGCCAGGCCGATGAGGACGACCTCCTTGGCCTGGGGCCGGGGGCCGGGATAGCGGTAGTCGCTCTCGGAGACGGTGACGTCCTGGTCGCGGCTGCCCTCGACGGCGCGGTTGTAGAAGAACTGGATCATGTCGGTGCCGTGGTGCTGTTCGATGGCGTCGCGGATGATGCGCCGGAGCTTGTGCTTGATGGCGAGGTCGACGCCTTCCTTGACATGGTTGAGGATGATCAGGCTGCTCATCCGGGGATTGAGGCGGGCATGCTTGTCCTCGGCCTGGCTGTTCTCGACGAAGTACTCGGGCTTGCTAAGCTTGCCGATGTCATGGAAGAGGGCCCCGACGCGGGCGCGGATGGCATTGGCGCCAATGGCTTGGGCGGCCTGCTCGGCGAGGGTCGAGACCATCAGGCTGTGGTGGTAGGTGCCCGGGGCCTCGAACTGGAGGCGCTTGAGCAGGGGATGGTTGTAGTCGCAAAGGAGCAGCAGGCTCATGTCGGTGCTGACCTGGAAGACCGTCTCAAGGAGGAAGAGGAGCATCAGCGAGCCCATGGCGGTGAAGACGCCGTTGGCGACGCCGACGCCGAGGATCCAGGGAATGGCGTCGAGGCTGCCTTGGTAGCCCCAGATCTGGATGACCTCCATGATCGGCACGGACAGAGAGATGGCGAGGGTGGCGCGCAGGAAGAAGGCGCGGTGGTTGAGGACATGGCGGACGGCGAAGCCAGCGATGCCGCTGACGACCATGCCGTTGAGGACCACGTGGAAGGAGTTGTCGAGCTGGAGGGCAGCAATGAGCGAGACGAAGAGCCCGGCATAAAGGGCGACGCGCAGGCCGATGAGCACGGAGAGGAGAATGGAGGCCATGGCAACAGGCAGGGCGGTGGTGATCATCGCCGGCGGCAGCGCGGGAATGGCGCGGGGGGCGGCCGCAAAGCCGCCGATGACCAAATAGTTGGCGAGGACGGCGACGATGACGACGGTGCCGGTGAGCCCCATCTGCTGATGGTTGCGGACGACCTCGGGATGGATGTGTGAAAGGTAGATGCCGGTGAGGATCATGAGCAGGAGGCAGAGCATGGCGCTGCTCATCACGCGCCGCCAGAAGTGCTCGGCCCCGCGCCGCAGCTCCTTTTCTCTGGCATAGGCATAATGGCGCTCGAGCGCCTCCTTGCCGAGGAGCTTGCCGCCGGCGATGACGATGTCGCCCTTGCGCACGTCGCTGAAGACCGGCTTGACGGCGGCCCGGGCGGCGGCCCGGTTCTCCTCGGTGGCGGCATCGTCGAAGGCGAGGGTCGGACGGATCAGCTCCGCCAAGACCAGTTTCAGGGCAGGATGAAGCGACCGACGGTTGACCGGGGAAAGGTCGCGTGCCACCTCGTCGCCGATCACACCGGCCGCTTCGACTGGCGTCGGCACGGCACGGAAGCCACGCGGCTGCTCGCGGATCTCCCCCTTGTAGATACGGATGCGCTCCGCCTGGCGGTTTTCGTGCTCGCCCGGCGGGAAGATCCCGGCATAGAGGGCTCGCTCCAGGCTTTCCTGAAGCAGGGTCCATTTCCCGGGAACCTGCTGGATCATACGCAACGCCGCCAGGTCCGCCGCCGTCAGGTTGTCGATGACCGCATCGATCGGCCCGTCGGGGTCCGCCGGGGCGTCCGCGGCCGCCGGATCGACATTGATCCGGGAGAACAGGCGCTGAACCTGGTCCAAGGTGGCCTCCGCCGAGGCCCGGTTGAAGCGGTAGACCAGCGGCTCCTGGCGCCAGGCATGGTCACGGGCCTGATTGGTCAGGGTCTGGTTCTCGAAGCTGAAGTCGAACTCGGCATAGACCGTATAGGGTGCCTTGCTGTACCCCGAAAGATCCTCGGGGGTGCCGTCATGCATCGGAAAGACGAGGACGAAGAGGCAGACGGCCCAGATGCACAGGAGCGTGCCGACGAAGAATGCCTTGGAGCGCTCGACGGCGCGGCCGAGGGTGTCCTCGTTGGTGAGTCGGCGGCGGGTGGTGAGCATGCCCTTGCGGGTCATCTCGCGGCGTTTCCGGCGCCGCTCCAGCCAAGCCTCGACCAGGCGGATCATGCCTCACCCCCCCGTGTTTCCCCATCGGCCTGATAGGCGTCGATGATCTTCTCGATGAGCCCATGGCGGACAACATCACGGGCGGTGAAGCGGCAGAAGGTGATCTCCTCGATGCCGCGGAGGACCCCGGCCGCATGCTCAAGGCCGGAGCGCTGCCCCTTGGCCAGGTCGTTCTGCGAGGGATCGCCGGTGATCACGCAGCAGGAGTCGAAGCCGAGCCGGGTGAGGAACATGAGCATCTGGTCCGGACTGGTGTTCTGAGCCTCGTCGAGGATCACGAAGGCATGATTGAGGGTGCGGCCGCGCATGAAGGCCAGCGGTGCAACCTCGATAACGTTGCGGGCGATCAGCGCCGCGGCATCGTCCACGTCCAGCATGTCGTACAGGGCATCGTAGAGCGGCCGCAGATAGGGCAGGATCTTCTCCTCGAGGTTGCCCGGGAGGAAGCCTAGGCTCTCGCCGGCCTCGCGCGCGGGCCGGGTGAGGACGATGCGGCTGAAGCGTCCGGCCAGGAACTCGGAGACGGCCATGGCCATGGCCAGATAGGTCTTGCCGGTGCCCGCCGGGCCAATGCCGAAAACGACGTCGCCGGCGCGCATGGCCTGGACATAGCGGAGCTGGGCACTGGTGCGCGGCACGACATCTGGCTTGCGCGGGCTGACCCGGATGCGCCCCCCGAAGAGGTTGCGGACCTCATCCTCGCAATGCTGGGAGAAGGCCTTGAGGAGCAACTCGAAGTCGAGCTGGGTGACCGGCTTGCGGGTGGTGGCATGGAGGGCCATCACCTCCCGCAGGAACCCGGCCGCCTGGCGCACGGCGGCAAGGTCATCGCCCGACAGCCGGAGAATCAGGTCGCGGGCGGCGGCATGGATACCGAAGACGCGCTCGATGCGCCGCAGGCTCCGCCCCGGATCCTGGGGCAGCACCGCTCCCATCGCCTCAGGCGAGTCGAAGTACAGGGTTTCCTCAGCCATGGGCCGTGCCGTTGATGCCGGCACCCCCTTACTTCGGGACGACCATGTCCCCGTCCAGCGGGGGAATGGTCAGCTCGGTTCCGGGGCGCAGACGCGCCGGATCGGGAATCCGGTCGCGATTGGCGTCGTAGATCTTCTTCCACAGGCTGCCCTTGCCGTAGACCTTTGCGGCGATCGTCCACAGGCTGTCGCCCTTTTCCACGACATAGGCCTGAGCCCCGGCCAAGGGCGCATCGGCATCCGGCGTGGCAAGGTCAAGCGGCAACGGGGCCAGCTCGGGCGCCGGGCCCGCATCGTCGCCGGGAATGAACTCGGGAAGAACATCCATGGAGGGCTCGGACGCGAGCCCGGCAAGGGGCGGAATCGTCTGCGGCGACTGCCACTCGGGATAGTTGGTCCGCAGGTACTGTTCCCATTGCTGTTCGGTCGGGCTGTACTGGGTCTGAGCCATCTGGGGGGCGCATGCCCCGACCAATGCCAGCGCCAGCGCGGCGCCCCCGAGGGAGAGAATCCGTTGCGTGTCCATGACCGCCACCCTTTCCCGCATGTTGTTGCGCAGGTTAGCCATTGAAGCGTTGCACAATGAGCGCGGCGTTGTGCCCGCCGAAGCCGAGGTTGATGTTCAGGGCCGCCCCGACCGTGCGCTCGGCCGCCGTGTTCGGGGTATAGTCCAGGTCGCATTCCGGATCGGGATGCTGGTAGTTGATGGTCGGGGGGATGATCCCGGTGCAGATCGCCTGGATGCAGGCGATGGTCTCGAGGCCGCCGGCCGCGCCCAGACCATGGCCGGTCGTACCCTTGGTGCTGCTGATGGCCAAACGCCGGGCATGGGCGCCAAAGACGGACTTGATCGCCAGGGTCTCGTACTTGTCGTTCAGCGGCGTGCTGGTGCCGTGGGCGTTGAGATAGTCGATGCGGTCCGGGGCGAGCCCCGCATGGCGCATGGCGATGCGCATGGCCTCGGCGGCACCTTGCCCATCCGGGTCGGGTGAGGTGATGTGATAGGCGTCGCCGGTGGCCCCGTATCCGACCACCTCGGCCAGGATCGGGGCTTGGCGGCGGCGGGCATGCTCCAGCTCCTCGAGGACCAGCACACCGGATCCCTCGGCCATGACAAAGCCGTCACGCTCGGCATCGAACGGACGGCTGGCATGGAGGGGATCGTCGTTGCGCTGGCTCATCGCCTTCATCGAGCAGAAGCCAGCAAAGCCGATCGGGGTGATGGTCGACTCCGCCCCGCCGGTGATCATCACATCCGCATCACCGCGCCGGATGATCCACCAGGACTCACCGATCGAGTGGCAGGCGGTGGCGCAGGCGGTGACGACCCCGAAGTTGGGCCCCTTGGCGCCGTAGCGCATCGACAGGGCCCCCGAGGCCATGTCGATGATCATCATCGGCACCAGCAGGGGTGAGGCCTTCTCGGGCCCCCGGGCGTTGAGCTGCAGCGTCTGCTGCTCAATCGTGTCGAGCCCGCCGATGCCGCTGCCCACCACGACACCGACGCGCGCCGGATTCAGTCCAGCCAGGTCCTGGGCAATGCCCGCCGAGGCCAACGCCTCGTCTCCCGCCCCGATGGCAAAATGGCAGAAGCGGTCAAGGCGGCGCGCCTCCTTCGGCGGCATCAGGCGCTCGATGTCGAAATCCTTCACTTCGCCCGCAATGCGGGTGCGGAAGCGGGAGGCGTCGAAGCGCGTCACCGGGCCCAGGCCGCAACGTCCCGTCACCAGGGCATCCCAAAACGGGGAAAGCCCATTGCCGACGCAGGAAACAATGCCCACGCCCGTGACCACGACGCGCCGATCCATGCCCATGCCACCACCCTTCCTGATTGAAAAACAGGGGTCATTTCCGGCGGAAATGACCCCGTCGTGGACGGCTTCGGCTCAGCCCTTGGCCTGGACGCTCTCAATGTAGCGGATGGCGTCGCCGACCGTGGTCAGCTTCTCAGCCTCCTCGTCCGGGATGTCCGCCCCAAACTCCTCCTCAAGCGCCATGACCAGCTCGA
>CAZBDL010000286.1:0-1385 GCA_964490525.1 uncultured Victivallales bacterium
GCCGGGGTGTAGACGAACATCAGGTCGACGACGATGTTCTCCGGCGGATCCTCCAGCAGTGGCGGTGGTGGCTCGTCCCCGGCCGGCAGGTCGGCCAATGCCATCGGTTCATCCCCGGCCGCCAGCGTCGACGTCGGCGGCAGGAGGGCGCGGAAGCCGGGCACGCCGGGCGCCTCGGGCGGGGCGACCGGATGCCCGTCGGCATTGTCCCAGGGTAACTGGTCGTAGTCGATCTCCGCCAGCAGGTGCGTGCCGCTGGCCGGATCGAACTCGATCCGGTACTGCAACCGTTGTTCCGGCAGATTGATGACCGCCGTCAACTGCCCATCCGTCACGGCCATATGCATGGTGCCGTAACGGAAGCCGTCAATGGCTGCCCTGCTGATCGCCGTGCCTTGTCGGTTGGCCGTGGCATGGGTGACGGTGGCGGCGATGTCGAGGCCATCGAACAGGCCGATGCCGATCTGTTCGCCGCGGGCGGGAAGCCTGCCGACCTGAAAACCGGAATCGATGGCCACCGCCTGGCTGCGCCGTATCGGCGTGGCGCGTTGCCGGAGCCGTTCCTCGGGAGGGCCCAGGGGGTGGAGCAGGGGGCGCGCCTTGGCCGCACGTGGTGCCGTGTCCGGGGAAGCCGCCGCCACCGGCAGAGTGCGGGATGCCAAGCCGAGGAAGGCCCATGCCAGGATTGCCAAAACAAGGCGTTGCCAAGGCCGCCATCGCCTGCATGGGGAATGCCATGTGCGGCATGGCAAAGGACGTCGAGGACAGAGCATCATGGCGAAATTTCCTCCTGATGGTTCAGCCTGTGGCCACGCATCATGGCGCGTCCGGGAAAAGCAATCCCATCGGCCCATATCAACAATAGGGGAAAACCATGCGGGAATCAATCCCAACGTATTGCATAATCATCTTCAAGTGATACAATAAAGTATCATGGCGGCTAACCTTCTCAGCCTTGGCGTCAGCGTGCAACGGGCATACTCCTTTCCCTGCCACCGGGAATGGGAATGGGGGACGGAGACGGTGCCGCTCGCGGGACATCGCCTGTGGTATGTCTGTCACGGCACGGGGCACCTCAATGCGGGGGGGCGACGCTATCTCCTGGAACGGGGCGCCGCCTTCCTGCTCCAGCCGGGCCAGCGATATGTGGCTCGGCATCAGCCTCATGATCCCCTGATCCTCTACATGGCCCATCTTGAGTTGCGGGATCGGGATGGGGCCATGGCCGACGTCACCCGGCCAGACATGCCGCTGGTGCACGTGGCCTTTGGTCAGGACATCCTGTTCGAGACGCTGTTCGAGCGGTTGATCGCGGCGGATGAGGCGGGGGAGGCGGTGACCTCACGGGTCTGGATGCAGGCCATGCTGGCGGAGTTGGCTCGGCC
>CAZBDL010000286.1:1395-5232 GCA_964490525.1 uncultured Victivallales bacterium
AGACTTCTTGCGCGTCCAGATCGCCCACAGAGCGCCGGAAACGCTCCCCGTGCCGGTCGAGCGCCTAGCTTCCCAGGAATTCACCCTGCGCGACCTGGACAGCGGCGACGAACTGAGCGAAGCAGCCATCATCGGGCGGCTGCTGCTGCCTTTCGTCTTCGTCATGATCTGGATGCAGGCCATGCTGGCGGAGTTGGCTCGGCCGGGACATCGGATGACGCTGAACCTGATTGCGGGCCGTGGTTCCGACTATGCCGCGGAAATGAGGTTCCTCTGCTGGAAGATCAGGCGGGGCGGGCGTACCGAGCCTTCATTGGCGGAAATGGCACGTTCCGTGGGCATGTCGCGGGCGCACTTCTGCCGCTGCTATGTCAAGGCCAATGGCACGACGCCGCATCGCGACCTGGTCGAGGCGCGGATCCGCCGCGCCAAGGAAATGTTGCGCAACTCGCGCTGGACCGTCAAGGAGATCGCCGCGCGCCTGGGCTATTGCGGCACCCATTTCTTCTGTCGTCAGTTCAAGGACCATGTCGGCTTGACCCCGGGCGAGTTTCGGGAAAAGGGGTAGCGCCCCCGGGCTGGCATGGGCCACGCCGCCGGAAATGGCACAGGCCGACAGTCCCTTGCGGGGGCCGTCGGCCTGGGGTTTCCGTTGCGGGTGGAGGAGCCTAGCGAAGGAGGAAGGAGTAGGCGTCGATGCCCACGCCATTCTCGATGACGACGGCCGCGATGCGCTCGGGGAGAACCGCCGGAAGCAGGACCCTCATCTCGCTGGCCCCCTGCGGATCAAGCTGGTTCATCACCCCGGCGTTGGCCACGCCGTTGTTTTCGTAGATGAATTCCTTCACGACCTTGAGCTTGAGGCACTTGATTGCCCCTTCGGCCGTGCGGTATTCCAGCCAGGCCTTCGGAGGCTTGGTGCCGAACCAGTTGCCGCGGAGGATGATCTCTTGGCCCGCCTGGTCGGCAAGGCTGATCAGGTCGTTTTCGTCGGCCTGGTCGCGCACGCCCACCAGCGTCGGCCCGGCCAGGGCAACCGTCCGCAGGGACTGGGCCAGCAGCTTCTGGGTGTCATAGGCCTTGCCGTCCTCCTTGCCCGCCGCATGCAGCGCCATGTTCAGGCTGCCGACGGGATTGTCCGCCAGCCAGGCGGCCGTGGTGATCCCGTCGAGCTTCTGCTCCCCCTTCAAGGCCTTGGCATCGTACAGTCGCACCTTCTTCTTCCATAAGATGAATGCATTCGGGGACGTCCCGCCCTTGGGGATCTTGGTCAACGTCTTGGTGGCGGCCTTCTTGGCCTTCCCCTGAGCAAACGGATCCTTGAACGGGTCGTGGTAGAGAGCCCAGACCTTCGGGGCCTTGGTGAACGCCGCCACGCCCTCGATCTCGTCGGCCTCGACCTCGAAGACCGATCCGGCGGCGACCTTCTCGTCCGCCGCGAAGTTCGCATAGATCGTCATGTCCGTCGTGACCTCGGTCACCGTCAGCGGATTGTCCGCGCTGACCACATCGCCAGTCCAGCCGGTGAACGTGAAGCCAGCTTGGGCGAGCGCCTCGACGCTGGTGCAGTCGCCACCGTCGGCAACCCCTTGGACCGCGGTGCCGTCAATCTCGCCGCCCGCGAGCGCGACGAAGGTCACGGTCCAGTCGGCAGGGGGCGGCGGCACGTCCTGATAGGTCGCCGTGATCGCCACCGCTGCCGCCGGCATGGTGACGGTGGTCTCGGCCGCCAGGGCATCGGCGAGGTGGGCCGTGTCGCCGGTCCAGGCGGCGAACTCCTGGCCATCGGGCGCCGCGTTGGCGGCCACCGGCACGATGGCGGCGGCTTCATGGTTGCCGGAGCCGGTGCCGTTGGTCACGGTCAAGGGATACGTCGTCGGGATGCCTGCCACGATCAGGGTGCCGCCGGACAGGGTCAGCGGTACGCGGGTGCCGCCAGCGGCATAGATCCGGGTCTGGTGGCCGTTCACCGACAGGCTCACCGGGTATTCCCCGGGGGCGACGCCGGTGGTGTCCACCGTCACCACCGCCAAAGTCCCCGCCGCCGGCACTGTGGCGCCGACGGTGCTGCCGGTGTAGACGCCGCACATGATCGTTTGCGCGTCGCCTTGGGCCAAGCCGATGGAGCTGCCACCGGGGCCCCAGACCGTGGCGGCGTCGACCAGCTTCACCGAGGTGATGCGCGGGGCCGTCGCGCCACCCTCGACCTTCAGCAGGAAATCCATGCCGGCGATCGCCGTGCCGCCGGAAATGGCAATCGGGAACGACTGGCCATCCGTCTCCGTCGCGAGGGACACGGCTCCGATCGAAATGGATGTCTGTGCGGGGAGCAAGGTCGCCAGCAACATGGCGAGGGCGGCGGAGAGACCAGCGACGGCAGTCTTCCTGTTCATGGCAAATCTCCGGTGGAAATTGAAGATCCCAAGCATGTGCGCTAGCGACAATATTCCGCTATTTACTCCTGTTGTCAAGTGCCATTTCCGGGACGAGGCGTCATTCCGTCTCCCCCCACAGCGCCGCGCTGACCGGATTGGGCGTGAGGTATTTCTTCAGGACGCCACGCGTCTTGCCGTACTTTTTCGGGCCGTTCTGAAAGCCGGCCTCCTTCTTCCACCATTCTGGATAGGCGACCTGCTGGGCCATCTGCTCCGGGGTGTTGATGAACCCGTCGGAGTACTTGGCGATGAGCTGCCCGGCCAGATGCCACCAGGCGGCGGCGGTCGTCTCGGCCGTGGCATCGCTGAAGTCGGTCAGGTATGCCTGGGCCGCGGCCGGATCTCCCAGATACAAGGCCGCCGCCGCCGCATCGGTCACCGGGATTTCCGCGAACATCGCCGTCTCCAGCTCCCGCTGCTTCGCCTGGATGTCCTGGATGATGTAGGAATACTTCAGGTCGGCCCAGTTGGACACGAGATTGAAGGCCCAGAAGGCCGAATGCCAGTCGAACTCGCTCGTGTCGACCTGGTTGTAGCGGTCGCTGACCGCGGTGATGCCGCAGTAGAAGGGGGTGACCACGTCCTCGTAGGGACGGTCGCAGCCGAAGAAGCAAATGCCGCCGATCGGGTCGGGATACCAGTCCCGGGACTGGTTGACATAGAAGAACCCGCAGTAGAAGACCGACACCGGCCGCTCCCACGCGCCCTTCAGCATCCGGAAGTTGCTGCTCGAGCTTTGCTGGTCGCCGGACGAGGTGTAGCGCGTCGGCGAACCCCAGGGGCCTGCTCCCGGCCCCAGCCGTTGGTCGAACTCCGTCCCCTCGTAATGGTCTCGGTGCAGGGCGATGACATTCTGGACCGACAGTAGGTTGTCCGGCTGCACCGAGAACGGATATGCCGTCGTGTAGCCGTCCTTCACCTGCGGGCTGAAGTTCGACGAGGGGCTGACCCGGGAAAGGACGCGCCAGACGCGGCGCAGCGAGTAGTACGGGTGATTGTATTCGCCGGGGCTGACGGCGACTAGCCAGTCGAGGTCGCCTTTCGCCGGATCCCACCAGCCCTTGGCCTGGCAGACCTCGAACAGGTTGTCCGAGTACATCAGGTCGGGATCGTCCGGGGTCACTGTCCGGATCCGGAACTCGTTGGCGGCGACAAAGAAGTGATCGTCCGGAACGCGCCGGGCGACCCAGATGCCGTCGGTGCCGTCCTCGTCATAGGCGCACATCTCCATGACCCAGGCCTCGGTCGTGTCGCCGACCAGCAGCGTCTCGCCCGTGGCGTAATAGCCGTATTCCGCAATCAGGTCGCCCATCAGCTGGATCGCCTCGCGCGCCGTCGTGCAGCGCTCCAGCGCGACCCGGGACAGCTCCGCACTGTAGAAGATCCGCTTTCCTTGGGCGGG
>CAZBDL010000287.1:0-5228 GCA_964490525.1 uncultured Victivallales bacterium
GCGAAGAAGATCGTGCCACTACCGCCGCTCCCGCTGATCACCGGCTCCTCCCAAGGGTGAAGCATGACCCGGTTCAACCGCGGCATCGCCGACACGCCGCAGACCCCGGAGGCATCACCGCCCGCGCGGTTCGTGCCGCAACGCTGCGGACAGATCTGGCAGCCTCCGGATCCGACATCATCACTCGTCTTCATGCCTGCACTCCCCGCGCCAATCCCGCCTCGCCCTTCCCAAGCCCCACCAAAGACACAACCTCGGCACGCCACAACATATTCCCCGCATCGCCATCATGGCAACCCGGGGCCAGGCATGCCGACCACGGAAATCGCGGCCGCGCCGATCCCGCAAACCCCGCCCTCGCTACAGCATGGCCTGCGCTCACGCCAACGAGAGCTCCCCCTCTCGTCTCGCCGATAACTTGCGTATTTCTCGTATATCTGTTTTTTATAATATAATTACGATGCCCCCGTCCCTTTTTTGAGTTCAAATATTTTTTGCCAAGCATTTTTTGGCATGATTTTCCGATCAGGAACGCCTCACTGGCCAGGGATGTCGGCCATGCCACGTTCTGTAGCGCAGGCTTGGAGCGGTGCTACATTGTGGGTCTTTGTGAACCGTCATTGTGGTCATCGGGAATCATGCCAACCGCTTGACCTGGCGGCAGCGACGAAAAGACACCTGAAGGATGAATGCATGTTGCGGACCGAACCTGACTTTCGTACGGCACGGCTGGGGATGGCGGAACGCCCTTCCCCATTGTCCGGGGGGCCTTTCTTGCCTGCGGACGCCGCCGTGCTCCACCAAAACGACCCGCAGGCACTGATTGCGGCGTGCCAGGCCGGAGAGATGCCCGCCGCCTTCGAGAAGGCTGGCCCCCGCGCCCGGATCTTCCATGATCCGGCGAGGAGCGCGGCGGCCATCGTCACCGCCGGTGGCCTGTGTCCGGGGCTCAATGATGTCATCAAGGGACTGGTCAACACCCTGTGGGATGGGTACGGGGTGCGCCACATTTTGGGGATCCGCTACGGCTATCGCGGACTGGTGCCGGGCAATCCCGAACCGCTGACGCTGACGCCGGACGTGGTCGAGGAGATCCACACGCAAGGGGGGACGATCCTGGGGTCTTCGCGGGGCCCACAGGACACCGGGACGATCGTCGACACACTGGTTGCACGGGAGATCAATCTGCTCTTTTGCATTGGCGGGGACGGGACGCTGCGCGGGGTGCGCGACCTGGCGGCGGAGATTGCGCGGCGGGGTCTGGCGATCGGAGTGATCGGAATTCCGAAGACGATCGACAACGACATTGGCTTCATGGACCGGACCTTCGGGTTCGAGACGGCGGTGCATGCGACGCATCCGATCATCGCGGCGGCGCACAACGAAGCGAAGGGCTCGTACAACGGGCTTGGGCTGGTGCATCTGATGGGACGCGACAGCGGCTTCATTGCGGCACATGCGGCGCTGGCCAACTCGGACGTGAACTATTGCCTGATTCCGGAGGCGCCGTTCCGACTGGAGGGGGAAGGCGGCTTGCTGGCGCACCTGGCGGCGCGGCTGGCGCGCAAGCATCATGCGGTGATGGTGGTGGCGGAAGGGGCGGGGCAGCACCTGTTCGGCGAGGGCAAGCAGGAGCGCGACGCCTCGGGAAACCTGCTTCACCGGCACATCGGCGAGTATCTCCGGGACCATCTCAAGGGCTGGGCGAAAGGGATCGGCGTCGAGCTGTCGATCAAGTATTTCGACCCGAGCTACCTGATCCGCGGGATCGACGCGCAAGGGAGTGACGCGATCTTCTGCCTGCTGCTGGCGGAGAATGCGGTGCATGCGGCGTTGGGAGGCCACACGAACACGGTCATCGGCCATTGGCACGGGGCGTTCACGCATGTGCCGGTGCCGCTGGCCGTGCGCGAGCGCAAGAAGGTGGACCTGGACGCCCCCCTGTGGCGCACCCTCGTGGCGATGACCGGACAGCCGGACTTCCGCTAGGCGCGGGTCAGCGCCAGTTGCCCCACTGGTCGAGGGAGGCACGCCGTCCGCTCATCCGGCGGGCGGCGATGTCGGCGGCGAAGTTCTTGGAAGAGTCGACATGACCGTCGCCAAAGGCGATGTTGCCGCCGCGCATGTGCCGCTTGGAATAGTTGACCCACCCGGGCAAGTCGCCGTCGGCATAGCCGAAGGTGGCGAAGAGGGTCAGGGGCGACTGCGATTCGTCGAATCCCCGGGGATTGCCGGAATTGTTGCCGTAGCGCGACGAGAGGGCGTCGGAGAAGACGAGCAGCTTGGACGGGTGCTGCATGGTGGTCTCCCGGTAGCTGGGCACCGGCGGGCCACCGGTCACCGGCCCGACGTCGGTGTTGTACCCGTAGGGGACATGCTTCCAGCAGTCGCCGTTGTTCTTGGGCGTGCGGTAGTGCTGGTTTGACGACGGGCAGTCGAGGACCGGGGAATTGTCGTTCATGATGCCGTGGGGGGTGCCGGCGTCGCCGAGGTAATGCCCGAGCGGACCTCGCGAGTTGAACCATTTGCCGATGCCGTCGTCCTCGCTGCCGCGGGGCATCCAGCCGTTGTAGTCGTCGATGTAGATGCGCCACAGGGTGCCGACGGTCTTGAGGTTGTTCTTGCAGTAGGCGGTCTTGGCCATGTCACGCGCCTGCTTGAGGGCGGGCAGGAGGAGAGCGGCTAGGACGGCGATGATGGCGATGACCACCAACAGCTCAATCAGGGTGAACCTGGTCGAGCGCTCCGCCCGGCCGTCTTCGCGCTCCGCGCTACGCCGGACAAGACGGGCTGCGCCTGGCACGGCCAACCGCTCGATGGGCGTGAATTCCGCCCGGCGCCACAGGCCCCGGCATCGGTTGTTCATGGCCAAATCCTTTCCTATGCCTAATCAACGTTGGTCAATCACCTGCCGAGGGGCGAGGTGCCGGATGACCGGGGTGGCGGCGATGGGAGGAGGCGATGAGCCTCCGGGCAAGGCCTGGAAGGCGGCGACCGCCGCCTGGGCGATGGCTTGGGTGTCGAGGCGCACGGTCCAGATGGCGGGCAGGTCGAGGATGCCGTCGCAGCCGACGATGACCGGGGGCGGCGGATGGGCGCCGAGGGCCTGGAGCCGCATCTGGAGGGCAACGGCAAGGAGATCGTTCTCGCAGAACACAGCGTCGGCCAGGCCAGGGTGGAGGTCGATGGCGGCGGCCAGGGCAGACACGCTCGGGAAGGCGCGGGATCCCGGGGGCGCGACGGGCCGCAGGCGGGCCCGCCGCAAGCGCGCCAAAAGAGAGCCGAACTTCTTGTCCAGCAGGAACTCATGCTGCCGGACAAAGGGCGAGAGCAGGGCGAACCGGCGCTGGCCGGCGGCCAGGAGGGCCCCGAGGATCTCGCCATAGGCGCCGTCATAATCGAGGTCGATGTTGGGAAAGCCGGGGGCACGGCCGTCCGGGCGGCGGCAGGCGATGCCGATGGCGCGCCCCGTGGCGGCCGCGCTGGCGAGCATGGACTTGTCGCCGACGGAAACCAGGACGCAGGCGGCCGCCGCGAGCGACTCGGCAAGCTCGATGACCCGGCTGGAGGTGTTGGCAATGACGACCTCGTGGCCAATGCCGTTGAAGGCGCGGACGAGGCTCTCGGCAAGCTGCCCGAAGTAGGGATTCTCGAGTTCGCCCATGTAGGCGACAACCAAGTGGGAGCACTGCCGGGACAACCCCTTGGCCAGCAAGTTCGGGCGATAGCCGAGGTGAGCGGCCGCGGCATCGACCCGGCGGCGGCAGTCGGCCCGGACCGTCGTCGCCCCGTTGAGGGAGCGGCTGGCGGTGACGACCGACACCCCGGCTTCCCGGGCGACCTCGCGCAGCGTGGCCATTAGATTATCTCCCTTTTCATTATAAGTATAACCGATTACATTTATCATGTCAAGCTGGAAAAGCGGGCGATTCCCTGTAGAGTGACGGCAGCAATTGCCGAGGGAAGCCATGGGTGCGCGGGTGCAGGGAAACAGATCGCGGCGCGGCGCTTCGACGGCGGCGCGGATTGCGTCCTTGGTGCCGCGGGCACGACGTCTGCTGGGCAGCTTTCAGGTGCTGTTCGTGGTGCCGGAAGGCGACGAGCTGCGGATCGGCGAATCGCCGCAGCGTCATTTCCTGGGACACTACCGCCGGGCGCTGGCGGCGCTGCCGGGGGAGCTGTTGGCGCTGGCGGACGATGCCGGCGAGGCCCGGCGCCTCCGGGAAGTGGTGGATGCCGTGCCGGACAGCCTCGACCACCTGAACGCGGCGATCCGGCTGGGGATGCCGCAGTCCTTGGGCGAGACCCTGGCAGCATGCATGCTGGACAGCCTGACGGCGGGGCCGCTGTTTCGCCAGGAGACGGCTGTGGCGGCGGCGGGGGACGCGGCGCTGCAGCATCATCTTCTCCATGCCGATCAAATTGCGACGGAAGGAGTTGCTCTCTTCCGTGAGTATCTTGGACTGCTCGCGGACATGGCGGGAGGGGCGCTGGCGCCGAGGCGTCTGCTGCCCGGCCTGGAGGAGCCGTCGACGACGCCCTGCCGGTTCGCGCCGGAGGGTGGCGGCAAGCCGACGCCCGAGTTCGTCGCGGCGCTGCGCGAACGCGCTGGCGACGTCGATCCGTTCCGTGCCAGCCGGGCTTTCCGCTTCAGCAACGGCGACTTCTTTCCGGCCGATCTGGTCTCGATCCGCCCGGTCGAGAAGTTCTACGGCTTCCGGCCGGCCCGGGATCTTTTCCGCGCCTGGTTTGCGGACTTCGCGGCGGGGCGCGGCAACCTGCCGCTGCTGATCTTCAGCCTCCCGGGGCTGGGCAAGACGCACTTCACCATCGCCCATGCGCTGGCGCACCCGGAGCTGACCCTGGTGCTGCCGGAGCCGGGGGACCTGGAGCGTCCGCTGGAGGGGCTGCTGCGGCAGCTTGCCCGGCGCCGCAACCGGCGCTTCGTGCTGTTCTTCGACGACATCGACACGCGCGCCATCGACTGGTATTCCTTCCGCACCCATGTCGGCGGCAGCTACGTGCTGCCGGAGAACCTGGCGATCGTCATCGCCTCGAACTACGAGTTTCCGGCCAACATCGCGAGCCGCGGGCGGGGCTTCAGCTTTCCGATGTTCGACGAGATTGCGGCGCAGGAGATGGTCTTCGACTATCTCCAGGCGCTGGGCATGCGCCAGCCGCCGGCGAACCTGGTCTCGGTGATCGCCGCGGACTACGTCGAGGAATAC
>CAZBDL010000288.1:0-5184 GCA_964490525.1 uncultured Victivallales bacterium
CCCCGTCGCCCTCGCCGCCTGCTGGCTCCTGACCCTCGCCTACGGCCTCTGGAGGCATGCCAGGGAAAATGCCAAACCCGCCTCCGGCGGGTAAACCCCAAGCCCTAAATCCAAAATCCAAACCGTGGACACGAAGGATAATCACAAGAGCGGAGCATCGCCCCATGCAGGAGCGGGCTCCTACACTGCACATTTTTCCCTTCAGCGTTGAGTGTTGAATGCCAAGCGTCCCCATCCCGCATCCACCGTCCGCCATCCGCTATCTGTCATCTGTCATCCACTCTCCCCCCGGCAGGTAAATCCCCGGCACCAAATCCCAAACGGGATGCCCCGTTGATGACTGGAGATTGTCGATTGAACCCGGACCTCCTGGCCTTGGGCCGCGAGCTGGGCGCTGCCTGTCGCCTGCCCTTGCCACGGCAATCCCTGTCCGGGGCCAGCGGCGAGCGGCTCGGCCACGGCGTCGGCGCCTCGCTGGAATTCCAGGACTACCGGGAATACCAGCCGGGCGACGACCTGCGCCGTCTCGACTGGCGTGCCTTTGGCCGTACCGACCGCCTGATGGTCCGCCTCCACCGCGAGGAGATCCAGCCGCACGCGGACATCGTCAGCGACCTTTCCGCCTCGATGACCGTGCCCGAGGCCAAGGCCCAGGCCGCCATCCTGCTGGCGGGGGCGTTTTCCGAAGCCGCCTTTCAGGACGGCCTGTCGGTCGCCTGGCATGGCTACGGCAATGGCTGGCTGAGCCTGTTCCCCAAGGCCAACGCCTTTCCCCCCTGCGCCCTCCCGGAATTCGCTGGCGGATGGACCCTGCCCGAGGCCTTGTCGGGACCCGCGCCGCACCTGGTGCGCCGCGGCATCCGCATCTGCATCAGCGACTTCCTATGGGAGGACAACCCCGAGCCCGCGCTGCGCCGCCTGGCCACGCATGCCGCCGCCGTCCTGCTCATCCAGGTACTTGCCGCCGAGGAACTCGAGCCGCCGCCCCGCGGCCCCGTCAACCTGCTCGACGCCGAGACCGCCGAACGCCTTGACCTGCAAATCGGCCCCGCTGAACTGGCCGCCTACCGGGAACGGCTGGCGCGCCATCAGCAGGCCTGGCGCGACGCCGCGACCCACTCCGGCTGCCGCCTCCTCGCCGTCCGCGCCGAGGATATCCTCGCCGGCTCCCTCGCCCCGCTCCTCGCCAACGGCTTCCTTGAGCCCGCCTGAGGCGAATCGCGCCCCCCGTGAAATCTGATCTCGATGGGCCATCCAGAACGCTCAACGCGCAACGGTCAACCTTCAACTCTCAATCCGGATAATCGGGACGCTTAGCGTGGTGAGTTGGGCGTTCCCCTCACCTCTTCGTGCCCTTCGTGGTGGAATTCCCCCTTCCCCTCCTCCCTTTCGCGCCATTCGCGTTTTTCGCAGTTAAATATTCACCATGAAGTGCATGAAGATCGATCCATCCAGGTGAATTCCCTTCCCCCCTTCGTGTTCTTCATGACCTTCATGGTGAAATCCCTCCTCCTCCCACTTGCGCCTCTTTGCGGCCAACGTCTCCCCTCTTTTCTCCCCCCGCTTTTGCGCTCCTTGGGGTTCTTTCGCGGCTATTTTTTCCGTATTTTTCCCACCCTCCTAGTCGTGTTCATTCGCGCCATTCGCGGTTAACTCTTCGCCCCTTCGCGCTCTTCGTGACCTTCGTGGCAAGACCTGCATTTGACTTTAAAGCCTCTTTTGCATTTGCATTGGGTGATTCATTCTCGTCCTCGTCCTCGTCCTCGTCCTCGAATCCGTCTCGTTTGAAGTTGGTTTCCCCTCCATCTTTTCGTTCAGGGCAAGAAAACGGGTGTTTCTTGCTCATCCTTGCAATCTCTTGATCCATGAGGGGGATCGGGGCGATTGAAAGAAATCGAGGACCAGCCTTCGTCCCGAAAAGCATATGTTGATCCACGCATGCAGTTCAAACGATCGGGACTACGGCGGGCAGGCGATGACCGTTCCGATGCCCACCGTGAGCGATGTGATCGGGATCGAGGACGAGGACGAGGACGATTACTATCCATGGCAACCCACTGCGAATGCAAAGGAACCACTTTAAATTGGAATTCGACACCCGTGATGCCCGGTAGGGTTTTACCCCATCGGGCAGTAGATGTTCACCCTATACCAATTCATCTCGGCAGAACCAATTGTAATTTCGGTCGATGGTGGGCGATGGCCATGGGGGGAGATGGGAGGAGAACATGGAACCGGAGTCACGGCGCACCCGGGAGGGGATGGATGCAGAGCAATACCTCCGGCGCATGGCGACCGTGGTGCGGGACTCCAACGATGCCATCACCATTCAGGACTTCGATGGCCGGATCACCGCTTGGAACCGCGGCGCCGAACTGATGTATGGCTACAGTGAGGCGGAGGCGCTGGCGGCGAACATTGATCTCCTCACGGCCCCCGGCAAGATTGCCGAGCAGCAGGATTTCATCCGTCGGCTGGTGGCGGGCGAAGAGATCACCTCGTTCGAGACCCAGCGGGTGACCAAGGACGGGCGCGTCCTCGATGTCTGGATGACCGTGACCAAGCTGATGGACGAGGCCGGAAACCCTGTGGGCCTGGCCTCCACCGAGCGCGACATCACCGCCCGCAAACGGGCCGAGGAGGCGCTGCGGGAGAGCGAGGAGAAGTATCGCCGGCTGATCGAGAACAGCCCCGAACTTATCTATACGATCAACGCCGAAGGGGTGCTCACCTTCGTCTCCTCCACCTGGACAACGCACCTTGGACATCTGGTGACGCAGGTGACCGGACAACCCTTCCGGTCATTCGTCCATCCCGACGATCTGGCCAGTTGCCAAGCCTTCCTGGAGACGGCGCTCAAGACGGGGCAATGCAAGTCCGGCATCGAGAGCCGCTGGCACCACGCCGACGGGTCTTGGCGCTGGCACTTCCAGAACGGCAGTCCGATCCGGGATCAGGCCGGCACAGTGGTCGGACTTCAGGCGATCACCACCGACATCACCGAGCGCAAGCGGGCGGAAAACTATCGCGAGATGGGCCATGAGATCCTGCGAATTCTCAACGAGCCAGGCGACCTCCAGGAGGCCATCCAGCGCGTCCTCGCCGCTTTGAAGGCACGAACGGAGGTCGATGCCGTTGGCCTGCGCCTGCAAGCGGGCGAGGATTTCCCGTATTTCGTCCAGGACGGCTTCTCCAAGGATTTTCTGTTGCCCGAAAACACGCTGCTCGAACGCGGCACGGATGGCGGCGTGTGCCGGGACAAGGATGGCAATGTCAGCCTGGAATGCACCTGCGGCCTGGTCATCTCCGGCAAGACCGACCCCTCCAACCCGCTCTTCACCAAGGGGGGAAGCTGTTGGACCAATGACGCCTTCCCGCTGCTCGACCTGCCGTCCGACCAGGATCCCCGGCTGCATCCGCGGAACAACTGCATCCATCAGGGCTATGCCTCCGTGGCCCTGATCCCGATTCGGGGCGGCGACCGGATTGTGGGGCTGATCCAGCTCAACGACAAGCGCAAAGGCCGCTTCACCCTCGAAACGATCGAAATCCTGGAAGGCATCGCCGCGCATATCGGATCGGCCCTGATGCGCAAGCGCGCGGAGGAGGAGCGCAAAACGCTGCAAGCCCAATTGCGCCAGGCCCAGAAACTGGAATCCATCGGCCGTCTGGCGGGCGGCGTGGCGCACGACTTCAACAACATGCTGTGCATCATCATCGGCCGGGCGGAGATGGCGCTGGAGAAGCTGGGGCCCGCCGATCCGACCCGCCGCGACCTGCTGGAAGTCGTCATGGCCAGCCGTCGTTCCGCGGACCTGACCCGGCAGTTGCTGGCCTTTGCCCGCCGGCAGGTCATTGCCCCCAAGGTGCTGGATCTCAACGACACCGTCGGCGGCATGCTCACGATGCTCCAGCGGCTCATCGGCGAAAACATCGACCTGCGCTGGGAACCCGGCGCCAACGTGTGGCCGGTGAAGATGGATCCTTCCCAAATCGACCAGATCATGGCCAATCTCGTGGTCAATGCCCGGGATGCGATCGCCGACGTCGGCAAGATCACCATCGAGACGGAAAAGGCGGAGATCGGTGCGGCCTACTGCGCCACCCACGCCGATGCCGCGCCCGGCTCATATGTCATGCTGGCGGTCAGCGATGACGGCCACGGCATGGACCAGGAGGTCATGGCGCAAATCTTCGAGCCGTTCTTCACCACCAAGGCCGTTGGCCAAGGAACCGGGCTGGGCCTGGCCACGGTCTTCGGCATCGTCAAGCAGAACCAAGGGTTCCTCGACGTCCACAGCAACCCGGGCAAGGGCACGACCTTCAAGCTCTACCTGCCCCGGCACGAGTCGGCGGAAGCTCTCCCCGCCGAAAGGCAAATCATCATCGCGACGCCGACCGGCACCGAAACCATCCTGCTGGTCGAGGACGAACAGGCGTTGCTCGAACTGGCCACGTTGCAGCTGGTGGAATTGGGCTACACCGTGCTGGCAGCCGACACGCCGGTCAAGGCGATTCGCCTGGCGAAGAAACACGATGGCGAAATCCAGTTGCTGATGACCGACGTGATCATGCCGGAAATGAGCGGCCGCGAACTGGTGAAGCAGATCAATCTCCAACTCCCGGGCATCAAGTGCCTGTACATGTCCGGCTACACCGCCGACATCATCGCGGAACAGGGCGTCCTGGACGAAGGCATCCACTTCCTCCAGAAGCCGTATTCATTGGCGACCCTTGCCGTGAAGGTGCGCGACGCGCTGGCGGGAAAGTAGATCCCGCAGAACGGCGGGCCGGGCGATGCCCGAGGCCGGGTTTCGGGAGGGCCCCTCTCCCTCCGCTCTGCGCCGCTTGGCGGCCTTCCCGCTCTCCACTCCCCTTTCGCGTGATTCGCGTTTTTTGTAGTTAAAAATTCACCATGAAGAACATGAAGGCGATGGCTGATCCCCCATTAGTGGCCATTCGCGCCATTTGCGGTTGCCCGCCTCTCCGCGCATTTCCCCTTCTTCGTGCCCTTCGCATGCTTCGCGGCGGGGGCATGGGGCTGAACCGGCGGGGGGTCAAGCTTCCGCATCGCCACCGCCACCGCCGCGGCGGCGGCGGCCAGACCGGCGGCGCCGCCGGGGCTTGCCGTCGTTCTCCTCGCGTTCGGGGCGGAAATAGGTCGGCATCTCGATGCGCGGGCAG
>CAZBDL010000289.1:0-5177 GCA_964490525.1 uncultured Victivallales bacterium
AGCGAACATCGCATTTCACGCTATGCGCTGACGCGCAAGCGTGAATGCAACCGTTCGGTCTCACTATGAAGCGCAGCACCCTTGTCCTCGCTTGGATTCTGCTGGGATTCACCGGCATGGCGGCGGAATTGAAACTGGTGTCCGACCTGACGCCACCTTCGATAAACGACGAGAAGCGCGTGGCAGAGATCCGCGAGGTCGGCACGCGATGGTGGCTCCAGAGTCGCGGACTTCTCGCCGAGGAGTCGGCTCGCGTAGTGGGATACTTCCGTGTCATCCGTCCGATCCCACGGTTTGCGGAGCGTGACGATCGCATCTGGGAGGTTCGAGTCGTTCACATGGAAGGGGTGCCGACCGGAGTGCTGTGGATCAACGACAGGACACAGAAGGTGATTGCGCTAGGATTACCAGAACCGGAGAAGACCGAACCAGACGGTCCAGCGAACGGGAGCCAGCCGATTCGCTCAGAGACAAATCGAACGTCATCGGCGGCTGGCTCCCGTCGCTGACCTTTGCGTTCTGCCCCACGCTCCCTGGCCTGGGGCCATCGTGCCGGTGAATGGGGCCATGCGTCTTGACAAGCGTCGGCTCGGGGGTATTTTCGGGCTTGCCATCGGCGGGAGCGGTTTCCCGCTGGACAGAACATCGAGCTTGCCACGGAACTCATATGTCCGACACAGGCCCTGTGATTGATGTCGCCTATGTCGCCGCCCTGGCCCGGCTGGAGCTGGGGGCGGACGACTGCGTCCGGCTGCAGCGGGACATGGAGAAGATCGTCGGCTATGTCGCCCAGCTCGGGCGGCTGGACGTTGCGGGCGTCGAGCCGATGGCCCATGCGGCCGCCTTGACCAATGCCTGGCGCGAGGATTTGGCGGGTGACTCCTTCCCGCGCGAGGCGATGCTGGCCAATGCCCCGGCGACCGTCGACAGCGAGCTGGTCAAGGTTCCGCCCGTCCTCCCCGGCGAAGAGGAGGGGTGAGCGATATGAGCCGTTTTCGATCCGAGGAGAATCGGGAATTCATGGCCAAGAAGATGACCGTCGCCGACAAGATTCAGCATGCCATCCGCCTTTACCAGGGGCAGAAGGTCATGCTGGATTTTGATTTGGCGGCCTTGTACGGAGTGACCACCTTCAACTTGAACAAGGCGGTGGCGCGCAATCGGGACAGGTTCCCCGATGATTTTGTTTTTCCTATTCCTGCGCAAGAGGTTAACCTTATGATATTCCAGAACGGAATATCAAAGCCGGGAAGGGGGGGGCGCCGCAAGCCGGTGCTGGCCTTCACCCAGGAAGGGGTGGCCATGCTGTCCAGCGTCCTGCGCAGTGAACGCGCTGTCCTGGTCAATATCGAAATCATGCGTGCCTTTGTCAGGTTTCGCTTACTGCTGGCTGCACACGCTGAGTTGGCCCAACGGATGGAGGAGCTGGAGAAGCGTTATGATGAGCAGTTCCGTGCCGTGTTCGACGCCATCCGGGAATTGATGACGCCGTCCCACCCCCCCCGCAAGCCAATCGGCTTTCAGGTGCGGGACAAACGGAAAGCATATCGTGTCAAAAAATGTCGGATGAAGCCGCTAGAAACAGGCCGGGACTGAACTATGAATATCGTCACGTCCACCCTGCGGCAACTGGCTGGCGACGTGCAGTTCGGGGTGCGAACTTCGCAGGACGTCTGCCGGGCGTTCCTCGACCGCTGCGCCGCCCTCGATCCGCACCTGCATGCCTTCCTGCATGTTGATGCGGACGATCTTCTGGCGCAGGCCGTGGCGTCCGACCGGCGGCGCGCCGCGGGACAGGCGCTGAGTCCCTGGGACGGCCTGCCGGTGGCGATCAAGGACAACATTGCGGTGGCCGGGCAGCCGTGCCGCTGCGCGTCGCGCCTGCTCGATCCGTTCCGCAGCCCCTATGACGCCACGGTCGTGTCGCGGCTGAAGGGGAAGGGGCTGATTCCCTTTGGGCGGACGAACATGGACGAGTTCGCGATGGGCTCTTCCACCGAGAACAGCGCCTACGGGCCGACGCGCAATCCGTGGGACGCGGCGCGGGTGCCGGGCGGTTCGAGCGGCGGCTCGGCGGCGGCGGTCGCGGCGGGGCTGGCACCGGCGGCGCTCGGCTCGGACACGGGCGGGTCGATCCGCCAGCCGGCCGGATTTTGCGGCGTGGTCGGACTGAAGCCCACCTACGGGCGGGTCTCGCGCTATGGCCTGGTCGCCTTCGCCTCATCGCTCGACCAGATTGGACCGCTGGCCCGCGACGTTGGCGATGCCGCCCTCCTGCTCGACCTGATCGGCGGACACGACCCGCGCGACGCCACTTCCCTGCCGGAGCCCTGCGCCGGGTTTGCCGAGGGCCTGGCCGAAGAGGGCGACCTGCGGGGCGTCACCCTTGGCCTGCCCAAGGAGTACTTTGCGGTCGCGGGGCTTGACCCGGAGGTGCGGCGCATCGTCGAGGCCACCGCCGACCGCTGTCGCGCACTGGGCGCCGAGATCCGCGAGGTCTCCATCCCCCATGCCGAACATGCGGTGGCGACCTACTACGTCATTGCCACCGCCGAGGCCAGTGCGAATCTCGCACGCTTCGACGGCATCCGCTACGGGGCCCGCGCGGCGGACGCCCGCGACCTTCAGGCCCTGTACCTGGAGACCCGCGGCCGGGGCTTCGGCGAGGAGGTCAAGCGCCGCATCCTGCTCGGGACGTTCGTGCTGAGCAGTGGCTACTACGACGCCTACTATCACCGGGCCCAGCAGGCGCGCACGCTGATCCGGCGCGACTTCGCCGAGGCCTTCCACCAGTGCGACGCGATCCTCGCCCCGGTCGCCCCTACCCCTGCCTTTCGCTTTGGCGAGAAAACGAGCGACCCCCTCGCCATGTACTTGGCGGACATCTACACCATCGCCGTCAACCTGGCCGGCATCTGCGGCATCAGCATTCCCGCCGGGCTCCATCCGGAGACCCGCACGCCGGTCGGCGTGCAGTTCCTTGGGCCCGCCCTTGGCGAGGCCGCGATCCTGCGCATCGCGCACCGCTGCGAGCAGGCCACCGGCTTCCGTTGCGAACCGCCGTCGGCGAAGACCTCGCCCGTGGCGGGGGAGGGGGTCGCATGAGTGCGTGGGAAGCGGTCATCGGGCTCGAAGTCCACGTCCAGGTGCGGACGCGCAGCAAGCTCTTCTGCGCTTGCGCCAATCGCTACGGGGCCGAGCCCAACACCCTGGTCTGTCCGGTTTGCATGGGCTATCCCGGGGTCATGCCCGTGCCGAACCACGAGGCGATCCGCCGGACCATCGCGGCGGGCCTGATGTGCGGCTGCCGGATCGCCCGCTTCAGCAAGTTCGACCGCAAGAGCTACTTCTACCCGGACATGCCGAAGAACTACCAGATATCCCAGTACGACCTGCCGTTCTGCGCGGGCGGCGGCGTCCGCATCGGCGGGGTTGGCTTTTCCGGTGCCGAGCTGCCGGAACGGACCATCGGCCTGACCCGCATCCACCTCGAGGAGGACGTCGCCAAGTCCAGCCACCTCGCCGGCTGCAGCGGCATCGACTTCAACCGCGCCGGGGTGCCGCTGATGGAGATCGTCAGCGAGCCCGACATGCGCACCCCCGACGAGGCCTACGCCTACCTTTCTGCCCTCAAGCAGATCATGCAGTATGCCGGCATCGGCGACTGCGACATGGAGAAGGGGCAGCTCCGCTGCGACGTCAACGTCTCCGTCCGCCCGACCGGCGAGACGCGCTTCGGCACCAAGATCGAGATCAAGAACCTCAACAGCTTCCGCTCCGTCCACCGCGCCCTGGCCCATGAGATCGAACGTCAGCCGCAGGTGCTGGAGGCCGGGGGCGTCCTGGTCCAGGAGACCCGCGCCTGGAACGACGAGGCGGGCGAGACCTTCCTCCTGCGCCGCAAGGAGAGCGCCCACGACTACCGCTACTTCCCGGAGCCGGACCTGATGCCGATGACGTTCTCGGACCGCGACATCGAAGCCATCCGGGCTGCCCTGCCGGAGCTGCCGGAGGCGCGGCGCGCGCGCTTCGTCGCGGACTTCGCACTGACCCCCTACGACGCGGCGGTGCTGACGGCGGAGAAGCCGCTGGCCGACTATTTCGAAGCGGCCGCGGCCTGCACCCTCGCCCCGAAGATCCTCGCCAACTGGATCATCTCCGAACTGATGCGCGAGCTGGGCAACGCAGGCATTGACATCACGGCCTGCCGGATTGCGCCTGCGGCCATGGCCGAGTTGGTCGAATGCATCCAGGACGGCACGATCAGCGGCCGCATCGCCAAGGACGTCTTCGCCGCGATGTTCCGCAGCGGGGACGCGCCCCGGGCGATCATTGCCGCGCAAGGACTGGTCCAGGTCTCCGACGCTGACGCGATCGGTGGCTTCGTCGATGCCGCCCTGGCGGCCAATCCGGCGCAGGTTGAGCAGTACCGCGCCGGCAATCCCAAGGTCCTGCAGTTTCTCGTCGGCCAGGTCATGAAGCTCTCCAAGGGCAAGGCCAACCCCCAACTTGTCAACGAGTTGATGCGGAAGCGCTTGGACAGTTAGAGGGAAGTGGATGGCAGGGGTAACCCGTCTTGGCGACCGCCGGCTCTTGCCCATGGCCTGACCGTTGTGGGCGTACGGATGATCGGTGCTACCCCCGGGCAATTACTGTTGCAGCGTCCACGTCGCCAGGCCGACGCCGTTGTCGAGGACGAGCACATCGTTGAGCGTGCCCTTGGGCAATTTTGCGGGAAGCTCGGCGACGGCCTTGCTGGCACCGGTGGCGGCGTTCATGTAGGCAGGCTTGCCCTTGCTGTCGGCGAAGCCGGCGAGGGCGTCGGCCTCGGTCGGCTTCAGCACCTTGAGCTTCTGCTGCTTGACGATGGTGCCGCCCGCGCCGTCGTCGACCTCGTACTCGCGCCAGGCCTTGGGCTTCTTGGTGCCGAACCAGTTGCCCGTGAAGGTGACGGTGGTGACGCCGTCGGCCGCGGCGACGGTGGCGGTGAGGATCTCGGGGGCCGCAAGGACCATTGAGGCCCAGGCTTGGTCGTCGGGTTCGAGCTCCTTGCCGGCGACATGCACCTCGGTGGTGATCTCGCGCTGATGGGCCGGGTCGCCCAGCCAGTCCGCGGCGCTCTCACCCAGCTTCTGGTCGGCCTTGAAGGCCTTGGCTTCATAGAGCTTGACCTTCCT
>CAZBDL010000290.1:0-5141 GCA_964490525.1 uncultured Victivallales bacterium
ACCACAACCAGCGCCTCCGCCGCACCCGCCAGCCGGTCTTCAGCTCCCCCTTCCTTGCCGTCCAGGGCTACCGCACCATCGCCTTCCACCATCCGATCTCCGGGGACGATGGCACCCACCTCGGCGCCGTCGGCGTCCTCCTCGACTTCGACCGCTTCGCCCGCCACTTCATCGACCGCATCGAGGTCCGCGGCATCGGCCAGGCCTGGGTGGTCGACGACCACGGCGAGATCATCTCCTTCCCAAAGGGCGCCGACGACGCCCGCGCCGCCGTCGCCGCCGCCCTGCGCGACGGCCTCCATGCCGAGCTCGCCGCCAGTAGCCAGGGCGTCGTCCGCTACCGGCGTCCCGGCATCGCCGAGGAGCGCATCCTCGCCCATGCCCGATTCACCACCTGTGGCGACGACGGCTGGCATGTCTGCCTCGACGCCGCCCTCCCCGAGGTCCTCGCCACCCTCCCCGACTTCCAGTTCCTCGAGCCCGCCACCCTCTATCCCGTCCTCGTCTTCCTCGCCATCGCCCTCGGCCTCGTCCTCGCCTATCACCTCTTCGCCCGCTCCTATGCCCGCTCCCTACGAGACCAGCTCTGTCAGGCCCAGCGCCTCGAAATGGTCCACCTCTTCATCGGCGGCGTCACCCACGACTTCAACAACATCGTCCAGGTCCTCGGCGGCTTCGCCGAACTGCTCAAGATGAACCAGGGCAAGGTCGGTGATGACGAGATGCGCGTTGTCGACGACCTCGTGCGCCGCGCCAACGCCCTGACCGGTCAGCTCCTCGAATTCACCGGACGCCAGCCCCGCGCACGCCGCGGCGCCCATGCCGACGTCAACGCCGCCATCCACGAGCTGGCCCGCATGCTCCATTACATCCTTCCCCACCACATCCATGTCAAGCTCGACCTCGATCCCGCCGCACCCCCGCTCCTCGCCGACCTGCGCCAGGTCGAGCAGGTCCTCATGAACCTCTGCCTCAATGCCCGCGACGCCATGCCCGCCGCCGGCACCATGACCATCGCCACCCGCCTCACCCATACCGACCGCTGCCCCGACCTCCCCGTCGGCCTCGCCAAGGGCGAATGCCTCCTCCTCTCCGTCAGCGACACCGGCACCGGCATGACCGACTATGTCCGGCAGCACATCTTCGACCCCTTCTTCACCACCAAGGGCGACGCCGGCACCGGCCTCGGCCTGCCCACCGTCGCCATGATCGTCACCGACCTCCGCGGCGCCATCCAGGTCGAGACCAAGCCCGACCACGGCACCCGCTTCCTCGTCTACCTCCCCGTCCGCAAGGCCTGAACGCCCACAGGCCAAAACACATAACCAAGTCCCCACCTCATCCTCGTAATCCTGCCAGGATTGGTTCTTTCGGAGACCAGAGGTTCGCCCGCCGCCTGCTCTGAGCCTGTCGAAGGGGGAGCGGGCTCCTGCCTTGCACCTGGCTTCCCTCGTCCTCGTCCTCGATCCGAAGGCAACCCGGGGACGTCTCAATACATGTTGTTGATGCTGAAGACATCCTGACGGACCCGCTCCTCGCCGTCGCGTTCGATGCGCTCGGCAATCCCCTCCATGACCTCGGCGACCATCGTGAAGTGCTCCTTCAGGAAGCGGTTCGACGCGATCTCGCCGCGCGCCGCCTTGCCTTTCACCCCCGCCGCCCGCTTACGGAACAGGGCGGCAAGCTGACGGTAGTCGTTGGTCAGCGCATCGCGCACCTTCTGGTTGCGCCGCTCCAGGTCGCGCTCGTTGCGCACCCGGCCCTTGCGGACGGTGCTCCGGTAGTCCGACATGCCCGCCGAGTGACGGCCGATCCAGGTCGCCGCATCGCGATGCGGGTAGCTGGCCTTGTCGAATTCCCGCACCGGATTGTTGAACCAGTCCGCCGTGAGGCGCATGAGGATCTCGATGTAGCGCACCTGCTCCGTCAACTCCTTGCCCTGGGCCAGGTACTTCTGCCAGCCCATGGCCTCCCAGGCATGGCCCGGGCCGACGCGCAGCCCGAAGCGCCGCGCCTCCGCGAACCGCGTCCCTCCGCTCAGCCAGTCGCCCTCCGCCGCGGCGAGGGTCGCGTAGGTGGCGATCCCCGCCACCCGCATCTCCCCGTCGAGGACCGGGCTGCCGCTGTTGCCCTGGACGAACTCCGCCGAGATCTCGACCCGCTCCGGCCCGACCCCCTGGACCCGCCCGTACAGCTCCGTGAACACCCCGCCGCCGCCGCTGTTGCCGAACACCGCCACCGGCGCATCCATATCCACCCGTTCCGCAAAGGCCAGCCCAGGCGTCTCCCCCTCCACCCGGAACCGCGCCACGTCGAGCTGCGTCGACACCTCGAACCCCACCACCTTCAGCGGCGCGCCCCCGAGCGTCTTGAACATTGGCCGATCGCAGCCCAGGATGACGTGCTGGTTCGTGTAGATGTGGGTCTGCCCGCCGTCCACCCCGAGAAAGCCGCTCCCCACCCCGTTCTCATGCTCGATGATGACCAGATACGGCTCCACCTCCCGGAACCCGTAGCCCAGCTCCGCCTTGATCGCCTTCCCCAGCTCCGCCGCCTGCTGTTCCGTCACCGCCTTCGCCGCCGCCTTCGCCACCGATTCCGCCACCGCCGTCATGGTGGCGGACGCCGCCTCCGTTCCCCGGCTTTTCCCTGTCTCTTCGGCCACGGGTCGCTGGCGCTCCGGCAACGCTTCCTCCTCCGCCACCCCCCGGAGGCACACCGCCACGAACAGAACCATGCCCACGCAGGCCTTCAGGCCCACCCGCATCCCGTGCCATGTTGCTCCTCGCCCCATCATCGCTTGCCTCATCTGTTGGTCGTGAAATATTGCCCGACGCCCAAAAATGCTTCGCTTTGGTCCGTACCCCCTTTTCGTGCTCATCCTCGTCCTCGTCCTCGTGCTCGTGCCAGGATTGGTTCTTCGGGATACATAGGTTCGCCCGTCCGCCAGCTGCCGGACGGGCTCCTACATTCCTCCTCAGAAGTTGACCGTCACATCCTTCCCATCCAGCCTGAAGATCACCTCATGCACCCCTGGATTGTGCTTCAGACGCATCAGATCTCGCTCTCGATCATGAAGCGTTGGAGCATCGGCTCACCGATCTTCCAGGTGGCGTCCCAGAAGGCCGCCGGGCCCTCGAAGATTATCATGTATACGGTCCCGGTCTCATCGTTGCCGATCATCAGATTGTGCGTCACAAAGTCGCCTTGCTCCGCGTCCCGGTTGAGGAGCACGACGCCATGCATCTTGAATGGCCCCATCTCGCGGGCCCACGGCGCCTTGATGACTTTCTTGCTTTCCTTGCTCTCGGCTGCCGTCTTGATGAACGTCAGGGCATACTGGCCGGCGGTCATCCCCTGCTTCCGCGCCATGTCTTGCATGACATACACCGTGAGCCCGGTGATGAACCTGCCGTCCTGGTCAATGTCCTCCTTCGTGATGAAATAACCTAATGTGCTACCATGTTTCGTTTCCTTGACATACCACCCGTCCGGCTTGAGAAATGCGCTCTTGGTCTCCTCAAAGACCTCCCATGTATACCCGCCTGGCGGCGGCGGAAGCTCGACTTCAAGCCCGCACACAGAACACACCGCACCCACAAGCAGGCTGAGCGTGAGATAATGACGCAGCATGAATTTCCCTCGCATATTAATAGATCTCGTTCTCAATGCCATTGCCGATCAGCTCGATTGAGTCGATGATCCGCCTAGTCGCCTGGCGATCCAACTCGATGCCTTCAGGATTCCCGAAATGCAGTACCTCCGCTACTGTCGCTCCCTGATGACGACATTCTCAGCGAATTCCTTAAATATTTTACGCCGACTGGACAGCCAGTCAGGATCCTTGGCGAATTCATCGTCATAACTGGCGGCTATGGTCAAGTAGTATCTGGGGGTCAACGGAGTGTGATACACTTCTGATTCTACTCGGCCATTGCTATTGTAGAAAACGACATTCAGATATTTTATGCCATTGATTTCCGTTATTATATGATTATAAGTTTCTGTGACGTTTATACCTTTGTTGTTGAAATGATTAACACAGTCCTGCGTGAAGTCATCAATGCCAGGAGGAATTTCATGTTTTTTTGTGTAATTAGATATATAAATCTTTAGGTCAAATCGTGGAAATGTCTTATTGTCATAAAAACCGAAAACAAATACTTTGGATTGATTTTTGTCTAGAGTTATTGTGTCAATCAGTGGCCTGTAGTGTTCAAACTCGGGTTTGCCGTCAGAACCCGGATATTTGTAAGATAGCATGAAATTATCAATACGAGTCGTGTATTCGACCCACTTTGACGGATCGGATTCCGGCACACATTTGACGGAATTACCGCACGCAGACAACAGCAAACATACTGCCAATAATAAATAAGTCATAAATAATGTAGGCATGATAGAATTACTCGTTATGATATATGGTGTGCTTACTGTTCAAATAACCGGTGGGATGCTTACGAACATCAAAAAACAATGAAGGAGATTTTAATATTGCATATGTCGCAATAATTTTGGAAACTGTATTCATCCCTAAAACGATCCCGACCGCATCCCCAGGATGATTTTTCATTCCTCCCCATTTTGCTCCTACCTTTCTAGCCTGATATCTTGCAGTCATATAGTTTGTGGGACTACCATGATAACGAACTTTAAGATTAGACCAATTGTTGACACCGTAATCTTGATGCAGAGAGCGAAGGGCACTGGTTCCCATCAGCGTACCCTGGCTATGCATAATCCAGAATGTATCCATATTGAGTTCAGCTCTTTTTGCCATAAGTGATGTGATTTGTTTAGATGCGTTGGATTGGCCTGCTAATTTTTCAAGCGCACACTCAGTTAGGTCAGCAATTACTCCATCAGTTGAATTGTGGGTCAGTAAAAATGGATTTGTTGTTAATTCATCATTTATTATTTTATTAGTATGATTCGTGCCTAAGCGCAAAGCAGATTCTTCATCATTCATTATTCCGTTTGTAAACACATTTACAATTGGCGAATTAACGAATTCATTGGATGACAAATCAATGATGGGGTCAAACCTGTATTCATACGCCCATTTCACTGTTAGCGAGGAGCGACATCAATGATGGGGTCAAACCTGTATTCATACGCCCATTTCATTGCTAGCGAGGAGC
>CAZBDL010000291.1:0-5119 GCA_964490525.1 uncultured Victivallales bacterium
GCCGCGGCGGTGGCGCTGGCCTGCCTGCCGTGGTGGACCACGCGCATGGCGGAGCAGGCCTTTGCCCGGCCCGACGACCCGATGGCCGCGGAGATGCTCCACAAGGCCATCCGCATCAAGGTCTTCATGCTCAGCTACGCCGATGCGGGACGGCTCGCCGAGAAGGGCGTCATCTACTTCCCGGAATCCCCGCACCTGCCGATGTTCGTGTTCATCGCCGCGAAGTCCGCGGAGAAGGAGCGCAACCCGACGGCCGCCATCCACTGGTACGAGCGCTTCCTGGCCAGCTATCCCCGGCATGAATGGGCCGACCAGGCCAAGGGCTACCTCGACAAGCTCAAGGGCATGCACGGCGCCGAGTGAACGGCCCCGAACCGCGAGGACAACCGGCATGGCACGGATCGACGACACCCTGCGGCAGGCCTTGGCGGGCGAGCCCCTGACCTTCACCGAGGCCGAGGAGGCAATGGCCGAGATCATGGCCGGCGAGGTCTCCCCCGTGAAGCTCGCCGCTTGGCTCACCGCCCTGCGCATGAAGGGCGAGACCGCCGCCGAGATCGGCGGCTGCGCCGCCGCCATGGCCGCCCAGGCCACCCGCATCGCCTGCGACGACCCGCGGGCCGTCGACATCGTCGGCACCGGCGGCGACGGCACCGGCACCCACAACCTCTCGACCGCCGCCGCCCTCGTGGCGGCGGGCGCCGGCCTGACCGTCGCCAAGCATGGCAACCGGGCGGTCTCCAGCCGCTCCGGCAGCGCCGACGTCCTCGCCGCCCTCGGCGTGCGCATCGACCTGACCCCCGAGGACATGGCCGCCTGCCTGCGCGAGACCGGCATCGCCTTCCTCTTCGCACCGTCCCTCCATCCCGCCATGCGCCATGCCATGCCCGTGCGCCGCGAGCTTGGCATCCGCACGATCTTCAACGTCCTCGGCCCCCTGACCAATCCCGCCGGGGTGCGCCGCATGGTCATCGGCGTCTACAGCCCTGCCCTATGCCCGGTCATCGCCGCCGCCTGCCGCGAAATCGGCAAGGAGCACGTCATGGTCGTCCATGGCGGGGGCATGGACGAGCTGACGCCGGCCGCCCCGGCCGCCGTCTGCGAACTTCGCAACCATGAACTGCGCGAATATATCCTCGACCCTGTGGACCTGGGCATCCGCCGTTGCCGCCGCGAAGACCTGCTTGGCGGCACGCCCGCGGACAACGCCGCGATGATCCACCGGATCCTCGCCGGCCAGGAACACGGCCCGGTCCGCGACGCCGCCTGCCTGGGGGCCGCCGCCGCCATCGTCGTCGCCGGGAAGGCCGAGGATTGGGGCGCCGCCGTGGCCATGGCCGCCGCCGCCATCGACGGCGGCCACGCCGCCGCCAAGCTCGCCGCCATGGTCGCCTTCTCGTCCACCCGCGAGTGAGCAGGGCGTCCGCCGGACGCAGGGCAGAGGTATGCCGGTTTCACCAAAATCGGCATGGGCAAACCATGCCGGCTACGGCCGCGGCGCCACCTGGAAGGGCATGCCATTGCGGTCGGTGAAGCGCAGGCAGAAGCTCCAGGAACCGACGATGTCGATACATTTGACGACCAGCCAGTTGCACCCTGGGCGCAGGGTCAGGCCGTCAATCACATCCTGGTCCCAGTCGCTGGCCCGGCGCTCGCGGCTGTAGGCATGCACCAGCTCGCCGTTGAGCCAGACCTGATGGTAGTCGTCGCTGCCCAGGCGCAGGGAGACGCCGGTCGCCTCGGCATCCACCTGCAGGCCGATCACCGCATAGGCGCAGGCATAGTCGATGCCACCATAGAAGGTGTTCAGGTCAACCATGCCGATCTGCCGTCCGTCGCCAAAACCGGCCCGGCGCCATTCCACCCCCTCGGGCACCGCCACGGCCGGATGAAGCAACGCCTCCCCGGCCATGAACGGATGGTCGATGGCCTCCTGCTGCTGCTCCCCCGGAAAATCCCCGGGCTCAAAGCGGAATGGCCCGAGGACATGCCAGTCGAGAACAAAATGGCGGTCGGAGAGAAACGGACTGGTGTCCGGGCCCGGGGCAATCAGGACGAGCTCTGGACGACAATCCGGAGCGACTTCCGCCGGCGGCACGGGTGCCGCGACGTCCCCCGGGACGCCCGGCGCAGGCATGTCCCCGTCCGCGACGACACCAGTCTCCACGGCCTCAGGCACCACCTCGGGATCGGCTGGCGCCACCGGCACCGGCGCAACGGACACGGCAGGATCCGAGCCGACAGGATCCGGGCCGGCAACGAAGAGGCGGCACCCCGGCAAGGCGACCGCCAACAGGGCGGCAAGGAGAAGCCGATGGCCATCAGCTCGAAGGAGGCTCGCTGGAAAAGGCTTCATGCCGTGTCTCGTTCCGCTTCCCGGCAGACGTGGCGTGATCAGGTCGGATCCCGAAGGGCACAAGCCGGTGAATCTACCATGACTTGGCGCTTTCACAAGTGCCGTGACGCTCAGGAGCAGGGATGGCCGACCGGTCCCGCCACGGCGGGATGGCGAAGGGTGCGGATTGGGGATTTTGGCTTTTCCCGTCCCGCCAAGGGCGGGGGGCGATCTCCCCGCCGCGGGGCGGGGGCAATAATGGCGCTTTCACGGCGTTTCCTGTGGATTCCGGGCTATAGTACCGGCTTGTCTATGGACGGCATCGCCTTGAGCAAGGATCAGGAACCGCCATGAAGCTGGACGATGTGACCCGGGAGTTTGTCCAACACCATGGACGCTACTGCTCGCTCGTGACGTTCCGCTGGTGGCAGATTCTCTGGTACGCCGGGCTGGCGGTCGGCCTGCTGCTCCTGCTCGCCTGGCGCTGGGACGTGACCGTGTGCCTGGTCAGCTTCGCCCTCGCCCTCGGCTACCTGATGTCCGCCCTGTTCCGTTTTGCGGCCGTCGGCCTCTCCGCGCTCGGCTGGGGAATCCGACGGGTGCCGCGCGAAAAGCTGGTCGCCCTGCGCGACGAGGATCTGCCGGTCTACACCATCCTCGTGCCCCTCTACCGCGAGGCGAACATCGCCGGCAAGATCATCCGCAACCTCGAGGCGCTGGACTACCCGAAGGACCGCCTGGACGTCAAGCTCCTGCTCGAAGCCGACGACCTGGCAACCCTGGCGGCGGTGCGCGCGGCAGGCCTGCCGGAGGACCGCTACGAAGTGACCGTGGTCCCCGACTTCCTGCCCAAGACCAAGCCCCGGGCCTGCAACTTCGGACTGCGCCAGGCACGCGGCGAATACTGCGTCATCTTCGACGCCGAGGACCGTCCCGAGCCGGACCAGCTGCGCAAGGCGGTGGAGCTGTTCCGCGAACTGCCCCCCCGCTACGCCTGCATCCAGGCCAAGCTCAACTACTACAATCCCCGCCAGAACCTCCTGACCCGCTGGTTCACCGTCGAATACAGCACCACCTTCGACCTCTACCTGCCGGGCCTGGAGCTGCTCGGCGTGCCCATTCCCCTCGGCGGCACCTCCAACCACTTCCGCACGGCCGTGCTGCGCGAGCTCGGCGGATGGGACCCCTTCAACGTCACCGAGGACTGCGACCTCGGCGTCCGCATCTTCGTCCGTGGCTACCGCACCTGCCTGCTCGACTCGACCACCTGGGAGGAGGCCAACTCCCGCCTCTGGAACTGGCTGCGCCAGCGCTCCCGCTGGGTCAAGGGCTTCATGCAGACCCACCTCACCCACATGCGCTATCCCTGGCGCACCCTCCGCGAACTGGGCCCCTGGGGCATGGCCGGGTTCTTCCTGAGCGTCGGCGGCAGCGCCATGATGATGGTCGTCAACGTCGTCTACTGGCTCATCGCCCTCGCCTATGGAGCCCTCGTCCTGCAGGGGATGCATCAGGGATGGTCGCCATGGGAGATGATCCACGGCCCCCAGCCGCCCGGCTACATGGGCTTCTCCCTGATGGGCTTCCGCCTGAAGCCATGGCCAATGGTCTACACCGGCATGGGCGAGGACGCCTTCTGGTCCTGGCTCTCGATCGCCTTCTTCGCCGTCGGCATCGCCCTGGTCATCGCCAACGGCCTCTTCGTGGCGGCCCACCTGCTGGCCTGCCTCAAGCGGCGCACCTACCACCTGCTGCCCGCCGCCCTGCTCATGCCCCTCTACTGGGTGCTCATCTCCCTCGGTGCCTGGAAAGGGCTCTGGCAGCTCTTCACCAATCCCTTCTACTGGGAGAAGACCCTGCATGGCCTCGACCAGGCCCCGCCAAGGCCGGGCACCCAGCACGGCCCGACCGGCTCATGAGGCGCCGGCCCCGGCTTCTCGCCTGCGCCGCGATGACCGGCAATAAAACCGGGGCGTGAAACGTTGTCATGGTTGCTGCGGGCAGGACGATGGTCGTCCTCCCGGCGCACCTCACGGGAAAAGGGAGGAGCAGGACAATGATCCGGACATGGCTGACGATCGGGACGGCATGCCTCCTGGGAACGGCCTTGCTGGCGCAGGGGCAGGATGGGGGCGACCGCCAACCACGGGAACGACGTCCCCAGGAGCGCCGCGACGATGGCCGCATGCAACCGGGACGCGGCATGATGCCGGGCGGCGGCATCGAGGCCATGCGGAACATGGTGGTCAACCAGCTGCTGGAACGCCTGGAGCGGGGCAACCTGCCGGCCGAGCTGGCGCCGGCGGCGACGGAGCTGAAGCTGATCCGGTTGCGCATGGCATCGCTTGAGACGCGCTTGCGCGGGACGACCGAAGCGCTGATGGACGCGCCGGAGATGGCCACCTTCCTCGCCACCTATCGCGAGGCCTTGGCCGCCCACCGCGCCGCCATGCAGGCCAACGAACGGATCCGTACTCTCCGCGAACGCCTCGCCGAGATCGAGCGCAACCGCGCCGGTGGCGGCATGGACGGCGACGCCTGGCGACGGTTGCGCGAGGAACTCTCCGAGCAACGCCGCCTGGCCGAGGACATGGCCGCCGAAAGCCGCCAGGACACGGCGGTCCAGGCCGCCGCCGCCGCCCGCCAGGAAGCCGCCGCCGCCGCCCTGCGGATGCACGCGGAACTGCTCGCCAAGGATGCCACGGCCAAGGCCATCAAGGCCGAACAGGACGACCTGCGCGAAGCCGAGCGCGACCTGCTTGCCTCCCTCACCGCCACCGCCAG
>CAZBDL010000292.1:0-5115 GCA_964490525.1 uncultured Victivallales bacterium
CGGTGTCATAGAGGGCGAGCGCGACCTTCAGGCTGTCCGGGTCGTCGGCCCCGACCACCTTGGGAATGGTGGCGGTGGAGAACGTCGCATTGTTGGGATCCTCGCGCTCGGGGGAGAAGGCCAGGAAGAAGTCCTTGCCCGCCCGCAGGTCGCTGCCCTGCTCGAGGATGGGCTGGAGGATGCCGGCGGTGGTGCCCGGGTAGGTGGTGGATTCGAGGGTGCAGAGCTGGCCGCGGCGCAGGTGGGGAGCGAGGGAATGGGCCGTGCTCTCAATGTAGCTCATGTCCGGCTCGCGATGGTGGGTCAGCGGCGTCGGCACACAGATGATCAGCGCATCACATTCCGCGGCGCGGGAGAAGTCGGTGGTCGCGTCGAAGCGCCCGGTCTCGTTCATCTGCGCCAGCGTCGCCGCCGGGATGTGCCGGATGTAGGACTGCGCCCGCAAAAGCATCGCGACCTTCTCCGGGTCGATGTCCAGGCCCAGCACCGGAAAGCCCACCCGGATGAATTCACGGGCCAGGGGCAGGCCGACATAGCCCAGGCCGACCACGCCGACCTTGGCCTGGCGGGCGGAAATCTTCTCCAGGAACGTCCCGGTCATAACGCCTCCTCGCTGGTGATGGTCCATCAGGGCCAGTACCATACCCCGCCATGCGGCGGGAGACAATGCCGGAGCGCCACGCCAGCGACAAGGAATCACACGGCCCGGGAAAAAACCCACGGACAAGCCTTGGCCAAGGGAACTATGCCGACGGGGACGGCGTTGCCGTCCGCCAGTCGCGGTAGGCGCGGTCCATGAGGCCATGGAGGGCGGCGGCGAGGTCCTTGCGGTCGCGGCCATCCGGGGCAACCGGGGGCAAGAGGCGGACATGGGCGTCGATGCGGCGCATGCCGAGGACCTGCCAGGCATGGGGCAGGAGGGGCGCATCGCCAAACCAGCAGACGGGAGGACGCCCGGGCGGCTCCTCGTAGCGGATCAGTACAGGGTGAATCATCGTCCCGCCTTCGCCGACCGCCGCGAAGGGGGTCGACTTGAAGGGCAGCAGGCCGTCGCGCCCGTGGGTGCTGGTGCCCTCCGGATAGACGATGAGGGGAATGCCATGGGCGAGGGTGTCGGCGAACTGGGCCATGGTCCGTCCGGACTTCTGGCGGGAGCGACGGTCAACCCAGACCGGGCGGCTGAGGGCCAGGTACCAGCCAAGCACGGGCCAGCGGGCGATCTCGGCCTTCGGCGCGAAGCGCAGGGGGAAGAGGGCGGCATGGACCAGGATGTCGACGTAGCTGAGGTGATTGGAGACGACCAGGCCGCGGGGGACGGGGTCGGCACCCGGATCAACCTCGAGATGAATGCGCACGCCGATGATGCGGCACAGGCCCCAGCCCCACAGGGTGGAGAAGCGGGTGACGCGGCGGATGCCGCCCCGGCCGACGGGGAGGATCAGAAGGGCGCCGAGGGCTGCGACCTGGAACCAGCAGGCGGCGGCGAACAGTCGCCAAAGACGGAGCAGGAGCGTCATCCGACCACATCCGGAGACTTGCAGGTGTAGTTGAAGTGGCGCCGGTAGCGCGTCGGCAACTGGCTGGTGTCGACCAGGATGAGAAAGTCGATGGTGCCGAACTCCCGGTCAATCGCAGGCTCGCCACAAATCTTCGCCCCAAGGCGCAGGTAGCCCTTGAACAACGGCGGGATGTGCCGCAAGAGCCCCCCCTGGGCGATGGCCGCCTCAACCTCCGCCGTCGACGCCGACGGCAGGACGAAGCCGGGACGCGGAGCCGCCACCAGCTCCGGACATGCCCCGTCCTTGTGGACCAGGTGCTGATGGAGGGCCCAGCCAATGACCGGATCGATCGTCTCCAGGCTGACGCACCCGAGCAAATAGCGCAGACGGGAACGCATCAGGACCTCGCCGACCCCCTGCCAGAGGAGGCTGACGGCGGCGCCATGGCGGAACTCGGGATCAACGCAGGAACGGCCCAGTTCGAGGCACTGGGCGCCGATCTGGCCGATGCCCGCGATATCGAATTCCCGGGCCGAGTAGAAGCCCTTCTCCTGGCCGGCGACCAGGCCGAGGTGGAGACGGTAGGTGCCGACCACCCGGGCCGCCTCCTTCTCGACCACGATGAGGTGCAGGCAGACCTCGTCAAACTCGTCGGCGTCCATGCCGCTGTCGGCCGCCGAGTCGAGTCCCTTGCCTTGCTCGAGGTTGAAGACCCGGTAGCGGAGCTGAAGGGCCTGCTCGACCTCGGCCGTGTTCTCGGCGAGCTTGACGACGAAGGGACCGGCCTCCTGGATGACGGGAGGATCGACGACATGCCTTGGCAAGCGCTTGAAGATCACGGCCTGATTCCGCTGGCTGGACGTGTTCGGGACGGGCTCCGGCTCTGGACTGGACTAGGAAAACCTTCGGAAAAGTAAGTATACACCCAAGATGGCGACAAATACAGCCATCGCATAGCGAAAATCGAGGACAAAGCGGTCGGCGCGATGCCGAAGACGCCAGAACAGATAGCCGGCGGCACCATAGGCGACAAGGCCACCGATGCCGATGCCGGCGGAGAACAGATAGGGGCAGCGGGCCATGGCCGGAAAATGGAGCGAAAAGAATGCGCCGACGGCAAGGAAGGCGGCGATGTTGCCGGGATGCAGGAGGGTGGCAAGGAAGACCGTGCCCGTGGCGGCGACATGGGCCGCCAGCCAGCGCGTCCCGACCGTCAGGTGCTGCGCATCGGGCACGCCCCGGTGGCCACGCCAGGAGGCGAACCCCATGGCCGCGCCACAGAGGATCAGGAGGATGCCGGCGAAGGTCAGGACGGCGGCCCGGTGATCGTGCAGCATCTCGCCCATCGGCTGGGCAAAGAGGGCGACGAGAACCGAGAGCAGGGTGTCGGCGGCGACCGCCGCCGTGATGTTCAGCTGCAGGCGGCGGCGGTGATGAGCCAGGGCGGCATCAGCGACAAGGGCGCCCGCCGCCCCGATCGGGGCGCTGAGGATGACGCCGGCCAGGATCGAGGCGAGGAACAGGATGGTCATGGCGCGTCCGGGGCACTCCCTGCTGGCAGGCGTGGCGGATCCAGGAGGAGCGGCGCTGGCCCCAACTCGATCCAGTCCAGCTCGGCCTCGGCCCGCGAACCCGTGTACTGGCTGTTGCAGGAGACGCTGACATAGATGTCGGCGGGCACGCTGCCCCAGGCCGCCTTGAAGTCCTCGGCCAGGTTGCGCTCCTCAATGCGCCATTCGCCAAGGCCGTCGTCCTGGTTGCGCAGGGTGAACCACTGGATGCGGATGGTGCCGGCGCCATAGGCACACGTGCCTGTCGCGCCGCGCGGCGTGACCGTGTCCCAGCGGTAGGAAATGGAGCGCTTGCTCAGGGCGCTGCCGGTGCCGGCGTAGATGCCGATGGCCTGGTCGTCAGTCGCCGGATGGCGCCCGTCGCCGCCCGCGGGCAGGGTCAGGACGCGCCAGCGCCAGCGCAGGATCGGCGTGGCCTTGAGGTCAACCCCGGTCGGGTTGGCGATGGCGCTGGCGGTGGCCCGGTCGGAGGCCATCGCCAGCACCGTCCCCTCGGCCCCCTCGGCGGCGCGCAGGGAGAAGACGGCGGCACGGGTGCCAAACTTGCGCTTGACCTCCCAGCCGGTCGGCAAGCCGCCGCGCCCGGGCGTCGAGAAGTCTTCCCGCCAGCCGGGTCCGGCGGCTTCCGGCTCCGCCCCGGCAATGCCGCCAGACATGGCGACAAGCATCGCGGCAAGCATGGATGCGGTTCCTGTCCGGCTCATTCCTCGGCCTCCCGATGCTGACAATAATCGTGGTAGCGCTCCGTGATCGCCCGGACATACTCGCGGGTCGAGGCGATGGCGACCTTCCCGATCACGACCTCGGTCGGCATGGCCGGATCCGGGGCGACCGTCTGCCAGTTGGCGCCCTTCTCGCCGGCATTGTACTCCGCCAGGGCCAGCGCCACCTGCGCCTCGTAGCCCTGCCAACGGCGCATCGCCCGGGCCAGGTACCAGGTGCCGATGTCCACGTTGAGGGCCGGATGGTAGAGCGTCGACCGGGGCGGCGTTGTCCGGCGGTTGAGGATTGCCCACTCGGCGACGGCACCACGCTCGACCCGGATCTGCATCAGCCCGACTTCGCCGCTGCTGCCGGTGGCATTGGCGTTGAACCGGCTCTCCTGCCAGATCACCGCCCGGATCAGATCCGGATCCAGGTCATGACGCCGGCCAGCCGCCTGAATCAGGCTGTCGTAGGCCCGGTCGCGCAGGAAGAAGGCATAGACCTGCCGATGGTAGCGGTAGGCGGCCCAGGTCAGGCCCAGCACCACGCCCAGGGCCAAGAGAAGCACCGCATACCGTCGTGCTCGGTAGCGGCGATGGATCATCCGGCGATACATGGCTGAGGCGCGCCTTCCGCTGTCGTGGATCCGGCCTCGCAGGTCCCCCCGACGGCCAACTCGTTACCCCATATCATACATCGTCAGCCCGGTTTTCGCGAACCGGCCAAGGCACATTGACAAACCGGCGGCGTCCGGTAGTGTACGGCTTGTGGATTGCGACGGGGCCCACGCCCCGATGCCGCAAGGACCGAGACCTTGACCTTGCCAACCGGAAGGATTGCCGCGATGAGTCCTCATGCCCGGATCCGCGTCCCAGACGGCGACCCGGTCGCCGTCCAGCCCGACGGCTCCCTGCAGACCCCGGACCGCCCGATCATCGGCTACATCGAAGGCGACGGCATTGGTGCGGACATCACCCGGGCCAGCCTGCACATCTGGGATCGCGCCGTGGCCAAGGCCTACGGCGGCAAGCGCCAGGTCGCCTGGATGGAGATCTACGCCGGCGACAAGGCGGTGGATGTCTATGGGCAAGGCCAATGCCTGCCTGAGGAGACGCTCGACGCGATCCGCGAATACCGCATCGCCATCAAGGGCCCCCTGACCACGCCGGTGGGCGGCGGCATCCGCTCGCTGAACGTGGCGTTGCGCCAGCTCCTCGATCTCTATGTCTGCCTGCGGCCGGTGCGCTGGTTCGCCGGCGTCCCCTCCCCGGTCAAGCACCCGGAGAAGACCGACATGGTCATCTTCCGCGAGAACTCCGAGGACATCTACGCCGGCATCG
>CAZBDL010000293.1:0-5106 GCA_964490525.1 uncultured Victivallales bacterium
CGCCACCAAGCCATTCGCGCCGCCCATAACGGGTCAGGATCATGGGATCACCCCAGGCGTCAGGATCGACCATCTCGGAATATCAGGCAGATAAGGGTCGGTAATCTACCCCCCGGCGAGCCCCATTGCAAGACCCCCGGCCGGGAGTGCGCGGCCCACCGGAGAAGACCGCCCCGAGGCGATTCCCCGGAGCATCCCACGCCCTCGCCCCGGCGACGGAAAGCCCATGTCCCGTGACGGCCGCCCCTCCCGGTGCCCTTACCGGGACCGGAGCTTCTTGGCCGTGTCCTCGCCACCATTGATCAGATGGAGCAGCGGAATGGGCCGGTCGGTGCCCTCGACGAAGGCGGGCCGGGCGTTCCAGCGGTTGCCGGAAAGGGTGTTGGTCAGGTCCATCCACATCTGCAGCCGCGCGGGCTTCAGGTTCCAGGTCATGTGGAAGTGATTGGCCGGGGCGTAGTGCTTGTACTCGTACATGGTCGCATACTTGGGGCTGACATAGGTGTGCGGCCAGGCCCATGAGGAGGTGTGGCGGACCTTCTCGCTCAGCTTGCCCGGCATGGCCAACGTCTCGGCCTCGTCCCAGACCATGGTGAACATGTTGTTGAGGGAACTGTAGGCTAGACGCCCGGCGATGCCCGTAATGCCCGCGGGGGTGATGAAGGTGACACTGTTGCCCATGCCCGGGAAATAGCCGGGGTCGGCCAGCGGCATGGCGATGTTCCTCATGATCTTGGCGGGCGGGGTGCCCGGCAGGGCCGCCCAGTCGAAAGAGGCGCTCCCCGAGTTGTCGCCGTCGACAAAGCCCTTCATCGCCCAGGCGTCCTTGGCGGTGAACTTGACGCCCAGCTCCTTGGCGGCGCGCTGGATCTCCCAGGGCTCCCAGACCTTGCGGAAGTCCATGAAGAGCGGGGGATTGCCGCCGGTCAGCCAGGTGAAGACCAGCATGGTGAGGATCCCCTGGACGTCGGCCTCGGTGCCGAAGGGCATGACGGACTTCGGGCCGTTGTGGTCGAAGGTGCTGTTGAACAGGGACTCCATGGCGTCGGCGACCGGCAGCGGAATGCCGCGCTTGTCCGAGCCCCACTCGAGCTGGCTCATGAAGCCGCCACCGACCGCATTGAGCTCGGCCAGCAGGTCGCGGACGATCAGGTACATGGCCAGGCTCTGGTCGAAGCGCTCGCTGTCGGCCTTGGTCGGCACCTCGAGGCGCTTTCCCAGATGCCCGTCGATCCAGCCCCGCAGCGCCTTCAACTCCGCCGCCTTGTACGACTTCTTCGCCAACATGTCCGCCAGCAGCTTCATGTCCAGGCGGGTGATCTCCAGGCCGTAGGTGGCGCGGGTCGGCAGGACATGCGCCAGGGCCGTCTCCATGCCCATCGAGTCATGGCCGAAGACGACGATGCGCCGTCCCTTCAGGCCGACCGCGGCATAGGCGGAGTAGACCCAGTCGACCAGGGCATCCTCGGTGCCAGGCGTCATCTTCGGATTCAGCCCGGTGTCGGGCCAGGTGCCGACGTTGAGGTGGGCCAGGCGTCCGGCCTGGGCCAGGGCCCCGTTCAGGGCATGGGCAAAGACAACCCCCGGCTTCGGGCCACTGTTGCCGCAGGTCAGGTTCAGCGGCGTGTCCGCCGGAAAATGGGCCAGCAGGGACAGGACGGTGAGCTGCGGGAAGGCCCAGGTGTCCGGCGCACAGACCAGCATCTTGACGCCCGCCGCCAGGAAGGCCTTGGCCACCGTGTCGGCCTGCGACTCGCCGTCGACCAGCACGTCGGAATACACCACCGAGACTTCCGGGACGCGGGCGGCCAGGCGGTCGGCGACCATCCGGACGATGTTGCCGCAGCGCTTGCGGGCGTCCTGGTCGACCCGGGGATCGCTGGTGGCGAAGACGCCGACCACGGGGCGGTCGTTGCCCTTGCGGGAAGCCGAGACCAGCTGTGCGCTCATCGGAAAACTCCTTTGGCAGGGGATGGCATCATGGTGCGGAAGGCATGGGAATCCACGACATCGGCACAGTCCCACGCCCCCCCCGCACCGCCAATGGAGGATCTTAGGGTTTTGTTGTACAATCGCCACGGGGAACGGCGCCAGGGCCCGACTTCACTCCGCCTGCGGCTTGCCGGGACGCCACCCATCGCCCGGGAAGGCCCGGCGCCAACTCAACCCGCCGCCGCCGAGGACTCGACCTCGGAAAGCAGGCGCTCGGTGAAGTTGATGCCCTTGATGATGATCTTCCAGCACCGGCGGTCGAGGTATTCCTGCTCGTCCGGGGTGAGCTGCTTCGCCGTGTTGAGGATCACCGGGACGTCGCGCAGCGGGGGATCCTGCTTCTCCTGCCACTCGAGGAAGGCGAAGCCATTCTCGTTGGGCATCATCAGGTCGAGGATGACCATGTCAAATGCGGGAAGCGACTGGAGCAGCTGTTCGGCCTCGCGGACAGAAAGGGCGACCTCGACATGGTTGCCCCGCCGTCCCAGGATGATCTGCACCAGCCGGAGCAGGGAACGGTCGTCGTCGATCACCAGAATCCGCTTGCCACTCATGCTAAGCCTTCCGCAAGGATGCCCGAAGGGAGGAAAAGCACTATATGCCGCGGCCCCGATTTTGCCACCGGCTCAGCAGGAGCTGCCCTCGACCCACAGGTAGGGGATCACGGCATCTTCGGTCGCCGCCTGTTCGACCAGGTCGGAAACCGAGCGGGCAATCCGCGCGGACAGGCCGTCCGCGTCGATCTGCAGGCCGGCCGGCCGGGCATTCGCCGGGCCATAGCCATAGCGCTGGGCGAAGAAGGAGGCGATGGCGATGTCCTCCGGAACGCGGCGGCCACAGCGGACGACTTCGGCCAGCACGCCATGATGGGCATGGACATGGTTGAGGATGATCGCATCAAGTCCGGGATTGTCGCGCAGGATCTCGGCGACATTGCTGAAGCGGTATCCTCGGTCGAATGCGGGCTCGGCAACCAGCGCCAGGGAGCGGCAGCGGACGCCATCGACGCCGTCCATCGCGCACATGGCCGCGATGCGGTCGCGGTTCCATGGCATCCCGGGGTCGCCGGTCGGCAGGTAGGCAATGTCGCGACGTCCGCGGCGCCGCAGTTCCTCGACCACCAGACGGGTGCCCTGGATGTCGTCAAAGAGGATCTTCGGGATGGGCTGGTCGAAATTCGAGTTCACGGCCAGGACGGGCAACCGGATGCGGGAGAACTGCGCCAGGAGACGGTCGTCGATGTCCTGGAAGCAGACCACGGCATCGACCACATCCTGGGCGATGATGCGCAGGGCTTCACGGCCAGGGTGCGGGGCAAGTTGCTCCATGACGAGCATGTAGTCCAATTCGGAGAGACGGGAGACCATCAGCTCCAGGGAGTCTCCCGGCGGCAAGTACCCTAGGCTGCTGAAGATCAGGGCAACCAGCCCGTGCCGCTTCTCCTTCAGCTTGAGCGAGGCCCGGTTGGGCCGGTAGCCGCACTCGGCGATGATCGCCAGGACCCGGCGGCGGGTCTCCTCGCTGTAGCCGCTGGTCCGGCGGCGCTTGGCAAGGATGGCGGAGACCACCTGCCGGGAAACCCCGGCCATGTCCGCCACATCCTGCATCGAAGGACGATCCCGACGCTTGCCCTCTGCCATGGCAAATTCCCAACCCTCTTGTATGGTTTTACTCGAAACAGCTCGTCAATTTACAGGAGAGCAAGCGGAATGCAAGCCCCAATGGCGATGCGGGCGTAGCTCTTGAACGAATCTTGGCGTTCCCGGCACGTGGACGGAGCTCCGGCTGATCCCGGCAACGGAACGCTACCGGTGGCCGCGGCCGTTTGGTCCGTTGTGTCCGTTTGGTCTGTTGCCTCCCGTTCCCTACGGCACCGTAATCAGCCGGAGCATGGTCGCCGGACTGGTTGCGAAGTCGCGGGAGACGAGGATGTCGCCGGAGCCGACGATCTTGTCGCGGTCATGGTCGCAGGGGTCGCCGACGGAGGCGCTGCCTTTGGCGGCGGCACGGGTGGCGAGCATGTCGGTGGCGTTGACGATGGCGTCGCTGGCGCTGTTGCCGACCTCTCCCCGGGCATTGCCGAAATAGAACACGTAGTCGTCCGCCAGGCCGATGTTGCCGCCCGCCTTCACCGTCACCTGCAGCCAGGCGCCCTTGACTGCGTCCGCGCCCCAGACCAGGGTCAGCCGGGCGCTGCCCCCCTGCCCTGCCCCGGGACGGACCGTCACCGAGGCCGGCGCGGGCGCCGCCATCCAGGCGCCGAGGTCGTTGTCGTTGCCGAACTTGAAGGTGAAGTCGGAGGCATCCGGCGTCCCCGCGAGGTTCGCAATGTCGACCATGATGCCGTTGATGCCCTTGGCGCAGGAGCTGTAGTTCGCGAAGCTCGCGGGGCCGGACAACAGGGCCTCCTTGCCGGAGATCGCGTCGTCATCGGCAGCGCTTGCGGCGGGATTGTCCCCATCCCAGGCACTGTCGTTGTAGAACAGGTGCGTCGCGGCAACCGTGGCGGGCGGCGGCGGCACATCCTCTTCCCATTGCGCAAAGAGGGTGATCGCCTCATCCTCAAGGTATTTCGCGCCCGCCGCATAGGGGGTGCCGCTGCCGTCGGCGGCGGTGTTCCAGCCGGAGAAGACATAGCCCGGGAGCGTCAGTCCGCCAGGCACGCCCGCCAGCGTCAAGGCCACGCCGTGCTCCTTGATCTGCGCCTCGGGCACGGTGCCGGTCGCGCCATTGGCGTCGTAGGCAACCAGGTACTCCTGGGCGAACAGTTCGATCCGGACATGGTCGATGCGGGCCAGGAGCCCTTCCGGACAGGAGAAGAGGAAGCCCAGTTCGGTAACTGCGGCGTCGCTCGGGAGATCGGCGGCCAGGACTTCGCCGGCGGCGGGATCGGTGGCGAAGGGACTGCCATCCTCGTAGGCGAAGTGCCGCCAGGCGGTGCGCGCGGTGGTCATGGCGAAGGTCTTGCGCTCGGCCTGGGTGGCAAATTGCGTGCCGTCCATGCTCGTGTTGGTGAACCCGTCCTGCGAGATCACCCACGCTCCGTCGACCTTGAGCAGGACATGGGTGGCCACCGGCAGGGCGGGGCTGGGTATCAGAGAGTCCTCGTGCCCC
>CAZBDL010000294.1:0-5103 GCA_964490525.1 uncultured Victivallales bacterium
CATGACGCCCGCGACACCCGGGCGATCGCCCTGAACGAGGCGGTCACGATCATCGGCGAGGGGCGCGGGCCGGGCGGGACGATGACCGTCGCCGTGCGCCAGATCAGCGGTGCGATCGCCCGGCGGATCGTCTGCGAGGCGGCACCCGGCGCCGTCCTGACGCGCGGCGAGCGCTATGGCATGATCAAGTTCGGCTCGCGCACCGAACTGTACCTGCCCGCGGGGGCCGGCGTCGAGGTGCTGGTCCGGGTCGGCGACCGGGTCCAGGGCGGGCATACCCCGCTGGCCCGCTGGCGATCCGAACGCCGCGGAGAGCCGACATGAGGCGCCGCTTCCGCGCCCTTCTCGAGGAGAACCGCTGGCTGAAGGCGGTGCCCACCCTCCTGACCATCGGCAATTCCCTGTGCGGGTTCGCCGCCATCCTCTTTGCCCTTCAGGTCTATGACCACCCCCGCGACCTGACCCCGCAAGTGCTCGAGCTCAGCGCCTGGATCATCCTTGGGGCCATGCTTTTTGACATGCTTGACGGCTTCACGGCCCGCCTCTTCAATGCCGCCAGCATGCATGGCATGCAGATGGATTCGCTCTCCGACATGGTGACCTTCGGCCTTGCGCCGGCCGTGGTCGTCGCCGTCATGGCCCACCGCATCCGCGAGCTGCGCAGCATCCAGTACTACTTTGTCTGGGGGCTCTGCGCCGTCTATCTCGGCTGCGCCGCCCTGCGTCTGGCCACCTACAATGTCCATGCCATCCTCGAGAAGAAGAGCTCCGACAAGTTCACCGGGCTGCCTTCCCCCGGTGCCGCCGCCGCCGTCTGCTCGATGGTCATCTTCTACAGCGTCTGGCGGGTCGAGATCCGCCAGATTGTCCATTATCTGCCGCTCTACACCGGCTTTCTCGGCCTGCTGATGATCAGCCATATCCGCTATCAGCACATCGGCAAGTGGCTGTTCTCCGCCCGACGGCAGCGGGGACGCATGATCCTGCTGATCGCGTGCGTGGCGGCACTGGTCTGCTGGCCGGCCCTGGCCGCCCTGGTGCTGATCAACGGCTATGTCGTCTCCGGCCCCATCGCCGAGATGGTCCTGAAGATGCAGGCACGGCGCCGGCGCGCCCTCCAGCCGGTCCTGCCGGGCCCGTGACTGGGCGAAACGGGGCGGGCGGAGCGGCGTCGGAGGGCGTGAGGTGAGGATCGGCACGAGCACAACAGGCACGAGCATGAATGCGAGGAGAGCACCGGCATGAGGTATCTGGTCACCGGCGGCGCCGGATTCATCGGCAGTCATCTGGTCGAGGCCCTGATCGGGCGTGGCGACCAGGTCATCGTCATCGACGACTTCTCGACCGGCTCGCGCGAAAACCTCGCGGCGGTGCTTGACCACCCCGCCCTTGACCTGGTCGAAGGCGACATCCTCTCCCTGCCCGAGCTGGAATACCTCATCGGCAAGGCGGACATGGTCTACCACCTGGCCGCAGCGGTCGGCGTCGAGCTGGTGGTCCATGACCCGGTGCGGACGATCGTCACCAATGTCCACGGCACGGAGCGGGTGCTCCAGGGGGCTGCGCGCAAGGGTACGTTGACCCTGGTGGCCTCGACCAGCGAGGTCTACGGCAAGTCCGACCATGAGCGCTTCTCCGAGGGCGACGACCTGCTGATCGGCCCGCCCACCCATTCGCGCTGGTCGTATGCCTGCAGCAAGCTGCTGGACGAGTTCTACGCGATGGCCTACCACCGCTCGCGGAGCCTGCCGGTGATCGTCTCCCGCTTCTTCAACACGGTCGGCCCCCGGCAGACCGGGCGCTACGGCATGGTGCTGCCGCGCTTCGTCCAGCAGGCCCTGGCGGGGAAGCCGTTGCAGGTCTATGGCGACGGCCGTCAGAGCCGATGCTTCTGCCATGTCGCCGATACTGTCCGGGCCCTCCTGGGGCTTTCCCGCGCCTCCCTAGGCGAGGCTCGGGTCTTCAACATCGGCAGCACCCGCGAAGTGACCATCGACGACCTCGCGCGCATGGTCATTGCCCGACTGGGGAGCGCCTCCCCCATTGCCTACGTGCCCTATGAGCAGGCCTACGAGGCGGGGTTCGAGGACATGCGCCGCCGCTATCCCGACATCCAGGCCATCGGAGACCTCATCGGGTGGCGTCCCGAGCGGACCCTCGAGCAGATCATCGACGATGTCGCCGCCTACCATCGGGGCGGCTGACCCGGTGGTCTCCGCTCTGCCCGTCCCGCCATCCCGTCTGCGCAGGGATGGGCGCGTCGCTCATGGTTCCTGGGGCACCTCAGCCTGACGGCGTAGCCAGGCCTGCAGTCGGGCGTCGTGACGCATTGCGGCGACCGCCGCCGCCGGATCCGGCCCGTCCGGGACGACCGCGAGCAGCGGCGCGCCCAGCGTCGCCTCAAGATGGCGCCGGTTGTCCTGCTCCACCAGTCCTGGGAGGCCCGGCATGCGGTTGAGGATGAACCCCGCCAGGGCAATGCCCCCGGCGCGCAGGGCCTCGGCGCTGAGCAGGCTGTGGTTGATCGTGCCGAGCCCGGCGGCCGCGACGAGGATTGCAGGTGCCCGCGTCTGCCCCATCAATGCCCGTTGCAGGAGATCGCGCCGCAAAGGCACCATGATCCCACCCGCGCCCTCGATCAGCACCAGGTCGAGCCCCGCAACGGCGCGGATCGCCGCCAGCGCCGACAGGATGCGGACAGGATCGATCTCCTCCCCGGCAGCTTCGGCGGAGAGGTGCGGTGAGGCCGCGAGCGGAAAGGCATAGGGACAGGCCAGCTCCGGCGGCAATCCCGCCAGGCCCGGCGCCAGGCGGTTGACCTCGCCCAGGTCGCCGTCCAGGCGCGATGCCCCGGTCTGCACCGGCTTCGTCACGGCGACCCGCAGGCCGGCCGCGATGGCCGCGGCCGCCAACCCGGCAACCACGACCGTCTTGCCCACGTCCGTGCCCGTGCCCGTCACCCATAATGCCTTGGCCGACGGCCTCATCGCGCCGCGCCGGAATGGTCTTGGCTGCCGGCCGGTCGCGCCGAATCCTTCCGCGTCACCGAGGGCGCGTCGCGCTCGGGACGGGCTGGCCGCGCCATCAGGTCACGCAGGGCCAGCCGCGGCGACTTGCCTTGGTGGAGAACGGCCTGGATCTCGCGGATGATCGGAGCGTCGACCTGCGCCGCCATGGCCAGCGCATGGGCCGCCTCGGCCGTCGGCACCCCCTCCGCTACCGCCATCCCCATCGCCGCCAAAATCTCAGCCAATGCCTTGCCGCGCCCCAGTTCCTCGCCGACATGGCGGTTGCGGCTGTGTCCGCTGCAGCAGGTGACGATTAGGTCGCCAATGCCGCTGAGCCCGGAGAACGTCTCGGGACGCCCCCCCAGTGCCCCGCCGAGCCGGGCCATCTCCGCGATGCCCCGGGTCATCAATGCCGCCTTCGGATTGTCGCCTAGCCCCATGCCGTCGACCATGCCGGCGGCAATCGCGAAGACGTTCTTGAGCGATCCGCCCAGTTCCGCGCCGGTGACGTCGTCGCTGGTGTAGACCCGGAAGGACTCGCTCATCAGGGCCCCTTGGGCGAAGTCCGCGTCGGCCGGATCCGCCGCGGCCACCACCACCGCCGTGGGCTTGTCGTGGGCCACCTCCTCGGCATGGCTCGGCCCGGAAAGGACCGCATACCGGCAGGGGCCGAGGACGTCGCGGCAGACCTCGCTCATCCGTCGCCGCGAGGCGACCTCGATCCCCTTGGCCAGGTTGACCAGGCGGTGCCGCCGCGGATCGTGATGGGGGCGCAGCGCCCCGAGCGTGCCGCGCAGATATTGGGCGGGCGAGGCCAGCACGAGCAGTTCGGCATCGGCCACGGCGACGGCCATGTCGGGCTCCAGGTCAAGCCCCGCCGGCAGGGCGACCCCAGGCAGGAAACGGACGTTCTCCCGGATCTTGCGGATCTCGCCAAGATAGTCCCGGAAAGGGCCCCAAAGCGTCGTCCGGTGTCCGTTGCCGACCAGCACCAGCGCCACGGCCGTGCCCCAGGCGCCATCGCCCAGGACGGTGACGCGGAGCGGACGGGCGGCAGTCGAGGCAGGCTTCATGGCGTGGACTCGGGGTTGGCGGATCCAGTGGAAGATGCCTCTTCCGGAGACGGTGGGCGGATGAAGCGCGGCTCGTTGCCGTCGCGCAGCCGGCGGAGATTGCCCCGGTGCTTGATCACCACCAGCAGCGCCAGGACGGCCAGCAGCCCGAGGATCGCGGGCGAGACCTCGGCCAACCCCGCACGCCCCGCCCCCCAGGCGGCAAACGGCAGCGCCAGCGCCGCCGTCACGCTGGCCAACGAGACATACCGGCTGGCCTCGAACACGGCCAGCCAGAGCAGGCCCGCCGCCAGCACCGGCAGCGGCACCAGGGCGGCCAGGGCTCCCGCGCTGACCGCCACCCCCTTGCCGCCGCGAAACCCCAGGAAGACTGACCAGTTGTGCCCGGCGATCGGCGCGAACGCCGCGATGATCAGCAGCGTGTCCCGCTCCGCAGGCGAGGGCGCCATGCCCCCGTGCGCCACCCAGAGCTGCGCCGCCAACACCGGCAGCAGCCCCTTCAGGAAGTCCAGCGCGAAGCACAGCACGCCCCAGCGCTTGCCGAGGACGCGGCTGACATTCGTCGCGCCGACATTCCCGCTGCCCTCCCGCCGGATGTCGAGGCCATGACAGCGTCCGATCACATAGGCCCACGGAACCGAACCGGCCAGGTAACCCCCGGCCAGGAAGACCACCGGCGTCATGGCGAGCATCGTCGGCATCCGGCTTGCAACCTCGTTAAACGGGTAATCTAGTGTCGCCGTCAGCGCAATGCAATCACCCCCAACTCGCGCGGAGCGGCAGATGGTTGTCGGCATCATGCGGCTGGACATCGAACTTCCCGGCAGCTTTTGCCTCAAGGACAAGCGCCGCATCCTCAACAGCCTCCGCGACCGCATCCATGCCCAGTTCCGGGCCGCCATCGCCGAGACTGGGCATCAGGAGGTCTGGAATGCCGCCGAGGTCGGCGTCGCCGTCGTCAGCAACGACCGCCGCCACGCCGCCGAAATGCTCGACGCCATCCGCACCCGGTGCGAAGCCCG
>CAZBDL010000295.1:0-5094 GCA_964490525.1 uncultured Victivallales bacterium
CATGCCATCATGCTCCCGTTCGGCTTTTCCGGCACCTGGAAGGTCGCCGAGATCGCCGCGCCCGGCTCCTACCGGGTCAAGGACACCATCGTCAAGGTCGCCAATCCCAAGGGCGAGGTCCGCGACGTCTCCATGCTGCAGGAATGGCCGGTCAAGATCCCGATCACCGCCTACCGCGAGAAGCTCCTCCCCGCCGACCCACTGATCACCGAACAGCGCATCATCGACACCCTCTTCCCGGTCGCCATCGGCGGTACCTTCTGCGTCCCCGGCCCGTTCGGCGCCGGCAAGACCGTCCTCCAGCATGCCATCAGCCGCTACGCCGAGGCAGACATCGTCATCGTCGCCGCCTGCGGCGAGCGCGCCGGCGAGGTCGTCGAACTGCTCCGCGAATTCCCCCACCTCGAGGATCCGCGCACCGGACGCACCCTCATGGAGCGCTCGATCATCATCTGCAACACCTCCTCCATGCCCGTCGCCGCCCGCGAGGCCTCCGTCTACACCGCCGTCACCCTCGCCGAATACTACCGCCAGATGGGCCTCAACTGCCTGCTCCTTGCCGACTCCACCTCGCGCTGGGCCCAGGCCCTGCGCGAGATGAGCGGACGCCTCGAAGAGATCCCCGGCGAGGAGGCCTTCCCCGCCTACCTCGAATCCCTCATCGCCGGCTTCTACGAGCGCGCCGGCCTCGTCCGCCTCAACAACGGCCAGACCGGCGCCGTTACCATCGGCGGCACCGTCAGCCCCGCCGGCGGCAACTTCGAGGAGCCCGTCACCCAGGGCACCCTCAAGGTCGTCGGCGCCTTCCTCGGCCTCTCCCGCGACCGTTCCAATGCCCGCCGCTTCCCCGCCATCCATCCCCTCGACAGCTGGAGCAAGTATGCCGGCGTCGTTGCCCCCGACCATGTCGCCCTCGCCCGCCGCGTCCTCCGCGAGGGCAACGAGGTCAACCAGATGATGAAGGTCGTCGGCGAGGAAGGCACCAGCATCGACGACTTCCAGGTCTACCTCAAGAGCGAGTTCCTCGACTACGTCTACCTCCAGCAGAACACCTTCGACGCCGTCGACGGCGCCACCGACGCCAAGCGCCAGGCCTATGTCTTCGCCAAGGTCGTCGGCGTCCTCGACGCCCCCCTGCCCTTCCCCGACAAGGATCAGGCCCGCCGCTTCTTCCAGGAACTCCGCCAGCTCTTCATCGACTGGAATTACGCCGCCATGGACACCGAGGCGTTCACGCGGCTGGAGCGCGCCATCGACGACAAGCTCAAGGCCGTTCACTCATAGCGAGACGCCCGACTCCCGACTCCCGAGACCCGAGACCAGCAGCCCAAGACCAGGAACCCGCAACCGGACATCAGCCATATGCGCAAGGTCTATCACCGGATCGTCCAGATCGCCGGCAACGTCATCACCGTCGAGGCCGACGACGTCGCCTACGGCGACCTCGCCGAGGTCGCCAGCGCCCGCGGCTCCTCCCTCGCCCAGGTCATCCGCCTGGTCGACAACCGCGTCTACCTCCAGGTCTTCGCTGGCTCCCGCGGCATCGCCACCAACGACGAGGTCCGCTTCCTCGGCCACCCCATGCGCGTCTCCTCCTCCCCCGACCTGCTCGGCCGCGTCTTCAACGGCGGCGGACGCCCTCGCGACGGCCGCCCCGAAATGCGCGACGACCTCATCGAGATCGCCGGACCCTCCGTCAATCCCGCCAAGCGCATCATCCCCCGCAACATGATCCGCACCGGCATCCCCATGATCGACGTCTTCAACTCCCTCGTCGAATCCCAGAAGCTCCCCATCTTCTCCATCGCCGGCGAACCCTACAACCCCCTTCTTGCCCGCATCGCCATGCAGGCCGAGGTCGACATCATCGTCCTCGGCGGCATGGGCCTCAAGCACGACGACTACCTCTTCTTCCGCAACACCCTCGACGAGCACGGCGCCCTCTCCCGCTCCGTCATGTTCGTCCATACCGCCGCCGACCCCGTCGTCGAATGCCTCCTCGTCCCCGACATGGCCCTCGCCGTCGCCGAGACCTATGCCCTCGACGGCAAGCGCGTCCTCGTCCTGCTCACCGACATGTCCAACTTCGCCGACGCCATGAAGGAGATCGCCATCACCATGGAGCAGATCCCCTCCAACCGCGGCTACCCCGGCGACCTCTACAGCCAACTCGCCGCCCGCTACGAGAAGGCCGTCGACTTCGACGGCGCCGGCTCGATCACCGTCCTCGCCGTCACCACCATGCCCGGCGACGACGTCACCCACCCCATCCCCGACAACACCGGCTACATCACCGAAGGCCAGTTCTACCTGCGCGGCGGCCGCATCGAGCCCTTCGGCTCCCTCTCCCGGCTCAAGCAGCAGGTCAACGGCAAGACCCGCGACGACCATCGCGCCATCATGGACACCATGATCCGCCTCTACGCCGACTTCCGCGAGACCCGCGAGAAGCAGGCCATGGGCTTCCAGATGAGCGCCTGGGACGGCAAACTGCTGAAGTACGGGCGTCTCTTCGAGGCCCGCATGATGGACCTCTCCGTCAACATTCCCCTCGAGGAGGCCCTCGACCTCGGCTGGAAGACCCTCGCCGAATGCTTCGACCAAAGCGAGACCGGGATCAAGACCGATTTGCTCAAGGAGTTTTGGCCGAAGGAGTAACGGGACTCGGGTCTCGGGTCTCGGGTCTCGGGACGCGGGATCAGCGACCAGCGACCAGCGACCAGCGACGAAGGCAATACCATGAGCTACCGGAAACTGGAAATCTGGCAGGAGTCGAGGGATCTCGTCATCAAGATCCACTGGATGACCCTGCATGAACTGCCCACGTTTGAAATGTACGAAGAAGGATCTCAGATCCGTCGCTCAATGAAATCGGTCAAGTCAAACATTGTCGAGGGCTATGGCCGCAAGCATTATCATCAAGACTTCATCCGTTTCACCATCTACGCATTAGCCTCATGCGACGAAACCATCGACCACCTGGAAAATCTTTTCGAAACAAAGTCACTGAAAAATCCTTCTCTGTTCGATGAACTGCATTCTTCCTTGACGCAGCTTGGGAAAAAGATCTACCACTTCCTTCAATTCATGGAAGAATCGCGCGACAACTTGTCGGTGAAAGAAAGTGCCGAGACCTACGGGATTGATACCATCAGGTTTTCCAGATATGAGGCCCCGCAACCCGTGACCAGCAACCCGTGACCAGCAACCCGTGACCAGCACCCCGTGACCAGTGACCCGTGACCAGTAACCAGCGACCATCATCCCCCCATGCCTAAAATCCGCCTCACCAAAACTGAGTTGAAGCTCCAGCGCGATGCGCTGAAGCAGTTTGCGCGCTTCCTGCCGACGCTGCAGCTCAAGAAGCAGCAGCTTCAGATGGAGATGCGCAAGTGCGAGGAGCGCGAGGCCGAGCTGGCGCGTGAGGCCGAGGCCGTCCTGGCCGGGCTGACGCCCTGGGTCGGGCTCTTCGCCGAGGACGGCGCGGCGGCCTGGCTCCAGGATCATCTCCGGCTCGCCGAGGTCGAGACCGATCGCCACAACATCGCCGGCGTCGAGGTCCCCGTCTACCGGGCCGCCCGCTTCGAGGTCGCCGACTACGACCTCTTCCTCGCCGCACCCTGGCTCGACGACGCCCTGCGCCTGCTCCAGCGCCTGGTCGAGCTGCGTGCCCGGCGCGACATCGTCGCCGAGCAGCACCGTCGCCTGGGCCATGAGCTGCGCATCACCACCCAGCGCGTCAACCTCTTCGAGAAGGTCAAGATCCCCGAGGCCAAGGAGAACATCCGCGTCATCCAAATCAACCTCGGCGACCAGCAAACCGCCGCCGTCGGCCGCGGCAAGATCGCCAAGCGCAAGCTCCAGGAGGCCGCCGCGTGATCGTCCCCATGCTCAAGGCCCATGTCCTCTGCCTACCCGGCGAACGGGAGGCCGCCTTGGCGCGTCTCCGCGACCTGGGGGTGATCCATGTCGCCGAAGGGACATTGACGGAAACCGCCGACCGCGCCGAACTGGCCCAGCGCCTGGCCCGTGTCGAACGTGCCGTCGGCTTCCTGGCCGGAGTCAAAACAGGCGAAACGATCTCCCCGGGAGAGGGTGCCGTGCCCGGCGTCCGCACCATGGCCGGTGGCAACGCGGACCCATCTCCCGGCCAGGCCGTCGCTGAACAAGTCATGGCCACCATGGATCGCCTCGCCGATCTCGACAAGGAGAACGAATCCCTCCAGCGCGACCGCGACCGGCTCCTGCCGTGGGGTGACTTCGCCCCGCAGCGACTCCGTGAACTTCGCGACGCCGGCATCCATGTCGCGCTCTGCCTCGGAGGCGAGACCGACCTCGCCCGCATCCCGAATTCCGCCATGGCACAGGTCGTCCATCGGCTCAAGGACCGCGTCTGGTTCGCCGTCATCTCCCCGGCCCCCCTGGAGGAGCTGTCCCTGCCCATCGCCCCGGTGCCGACCGATCTCCGCCTCGCCGACGTCGAGGCCCGGCTTGGTGAAATTCGCCAGTCGCGGGAGGGCATCAACGCCAAGCTTGCCGCCCTGCGCCCCGCCCTGGCGCAGCTGCGCGACCACCGCGACGAGGTCGCCCACGAAGTCGAATTCCTCCGTTGCCGCGATGCCATGGCCAAGCACGGCCCCATCCTTGCCTTGAGCGGCTATGTCCCCGTCCCAGACGCCAACGACCTCCGCGCCGCCGCCCGCACCCACGGCTGGGGTCTGCTCCTCCAGGAACCCGAGGCGAACGAACCCGTCCCCACCCTGCTCCACATCCCCAGGCCCTTCCGCATCATCGAACCAGTCATGAAGTTCCTCGGCATCATGCCCGGCTACGACGAGGTCGACGTCTCCGTCTGCTTCCTCTTCTTCTTCACCATCTTCTTCGGCATGATCGTCGGCGACGCCGGCTACGGCGCCCTCTTCCTGCTCATGGCCATCGCGGGCAAGTTCCTTGACAAGGCCGGAAAGCGCCGCGTCGCCCTGAATCTGGCCTTTCTCCTCAGCGGCGTCACCATCCTCTGGGGCTCCTTGAGCGGCAACTGGTTCGGCATCGATTGGGGCGGCATCCGGGCGCTCACCGACCCCGCCGTCAAGA
>CAZBDL010000296.1:0-5076 GCA_964490525.1 uncultured Victivallales bacterium
CAGGAAGACCTCGATGGCCTCCGGCGTGGAGGGCATGTTGGCCCCCTCGGAGACGCAGATGCAGCCGTTCTCGACCAGCGCCTTGGCGTCGTCGCCGCCGACCTCGTTCTGCGTCGCGCTCGGGAAGGCGACCTCGGCCGCCGCCAGGCCCCACGGGGTCTTGCCCTCGTGGTACTTCGCGCCGCGGAACTTGTCCGCGTACTCCTTGATCCGCCCGCGGTAGACGTTCTTCAGCTCCATGACGAACTGGAGCTTCTCGGCGTCGATGCCGGCCTTGTCGATGATCGTGCCGTTCGAGTCGGAGACCGAGATGCACTTGCCGCCAAGCTGGTTGACCTTCTCGATGGTGTACTGGGCGACGTTGCCGGAGCCGGAGACGAGGACATTCTTGCCCTCAAGGCTCTCGCCGCGGGTCTTGAGCATCTCCTGGGCAAAGTAGGTGGCGCCGTAGCCGGTCGCCTCGGGGCGGATCAGGCTGCCGCCGGAGCTCAGCAGCTTGCCGGTGAGGACGCAGTCGAAGCGGTTGGTGATGCGCTTGTACTGGCCGAAGAGGAAGCCGATCTCGCGGCCGCCGATGCCGATGTCGCCAGCCGGCACGTCGGTGTCCGCCCCGACATGGCGGTACAGCTCGCGCATGAAGCTCTGGCAGAACTTCATCACCTCGTTGTCGCTCTTGCCCTTCGGGTCGAAGTTGCTGCCGCCCTTGCCGCCGCCCATCGGCAATCTGGTCAGGCTGTTCTTGAAGATCTGCTCGAAGCCGAGGAACTTCAGGATGCCCAGGTTCACCGAGGGATGGAAGCGCAGGCCGCCCTTGAACGGGCCAATCGCGCTGTTGAACTGCACCCGGTAGCCGTTGTTCACCTGGACCTCACCCTTGTCGTCCAGCCACGGCACCCGGAAGAGGATCACCCGCTCCGGCACCGTGATCTGCTCGAGGATGCGGTGCTTCTCGTACTTCGGCTCCCGGTCCATGACCAGGCTCAGCGACTCCAGCACCTCGCTCGCCGCCTGCAGGAATTCCTTCTCCCACGGCTGGTTCGCCCGCAACTGGTTCAGCACCCTCGTGACATACGCGTTCATCGTCCCGCTTCCTCCAGCTTGGTGTTCGGTGGCCCTGTCGATGCAACGAGTCCCTGTCCGGCCGGCTTGGCCAAAAGGAAAGGTTGAATAAACGCATAGCATGCATCATGCCATAATTCATATATATGTTATATGTCGTTGTCCATGAAAGTTTTGACAACATTCCACCGGCTTATCAACGGGAGAAGTTGTGACATATATGGCATATTCCCGTCAAAGCATCATACATATTTGAAACTATTGCCGATTTCAGCCCCGAAATGCAGTCGCCGCCAGGACTTTTCCCGTCGCCGCCACTGGTTATTACATATTTGAAGTATTGCGCAAATCTATTTAACATATTTGGTTTTATTTTCCCGCCAAACTGCCAAAGGAAAACCTCATGATTTATTATATCCTCTTTCTTTGCAGCGATTTACTAATTATCTTCTTGATTATGGCATTGCGACTGCTAGGGTAGAATCTACTTCTCGTGGAGGATTTTCGCTCTTCGGGGCACCTCCTTGGCCGCATGAACCGGATACGACAGGGAGATCGCGGACGCCATGACATCGTTGCCGACATCGCATTCGACGGAGGATGGCCAGCGCCGGTTCGCGGCGCCGGCGGGCTATCCCGCGCCGCATGGCCTGTACGATTCCCGGCACGAGCATGACGCCTGCGGCGTGGGCTTTGTGGTGAACATCGACGGGACGCGGACGCACCGCATCGTCGAGCAGGGCATCGAGGTGCTTGAGCGCCTGTTGCACCGGGGCGCGGTCGGGGGCGACGCGAACACCGGCGACGGCGCGGGCATCCTCATCCAGGTGCCGGACGCCTTCCTGCGCGCCACGGTTGGCAAGAAGGTCCGCCTGCCGGCGGAGGACGAATACGGCGTCGGCATGGTCTTCCTGCCCACGGGCAAGGCCGAGGCCGAGCGCGGTGTCGCCCTGGTCGAGCGTTGCGTCGCGGCCGAGGGCCTGCGCCTGCTGGGCTGGCGGCGGGTGCCGACGGACGACCGCAGCCTCGGCGAGCAGGCGCGGCGCTCGCAGCCTGACATCCGCCAGGCCTTCGTCGCCGGGGGCCGCCGCGGGGAGCCGCTGGCCGGCGACGCCCTGGAGCGCCAACTCTACGTGCTGCGACGTGTCATCGAGCGCGAGGCGGAGGCGGATCCCGCCCTGCGCGGGCACCTCTACCTGCCGAGCCTGTCGTGCCGCACCCTGGTCTACAAGGGGCTGCTGACCGCGCCGCAGCTGCCGGCCTTCTATCCGGACCTGCGCGACCCGGCGATGGCCAGCGCCCTGGCCCTGATCCACCAGCGCTACAGCACCAACACCTTCCCGACCTGGTCGCTGGCCCAGCCCTTCCGCTACCTGGCGCACAACGGTGAGATCAACACGTTGCGCGGCAACCTCAACCAGATGCGCGCCCGCGAAAGCCTGCTCGACTCGCCCCTGTTCGGGGAGGACCTGCAGAAGCTGCGCCCGATCATCCAGGAGGGGCAGAGCGACTCGGCCTGCCTGGACAACGCCCTGGAGCTGCTCGCGGCGGGCGGGCGGCCCCTTCCCCACGCCATGCTCATGCTCATCCCCGAGGCCTGGGGCGAGAAGTACCACCTCGGGCACGACGTCAAGGGCTTCTTCGAGTACCATGCCGGCATCATGGAGCCGTGGGACGGCCCGGCGGCGGTGGCCTTCACGGACGGGCGCCAGATCGGCGCCCTGCTCGACCGCAACGGCCTGCGTCCGACCCGCTACACGATCACCAAGGACGGCTTCATGGTGCTCGCCTCGGAGGCGGGCGTGCTCGACATCCCGGCCGCCGAGGTCGCCCGCAAGGGGCGGCTGCGTCCAGGCCAGATCCTCTGCGTCGACCTCGCCCTGAAGCGGGTGCTCTTCGACGCCGAGATGAAGAGCCACATCGCCCGCCGCCAGCCCTACCGCCGCTGGGTCGCCGAGAACCGCATCGTCCTCCACGGCCTCTTCGACTCGGTCGCCCCGCCCCAGGTCCACGTGGCCGACCTGGTCGCCCGCCAGCGCCGCTACGGCTACACCCGCGAGGAGATCCGCATGGTCCTCGCGCCGATGGCCGAGACCGGCCACGAGCCGACCGGCTCGATGGGCAACGACGCCGCCCTCGCCGTCCTCTCCGAGAAGCCCCAGCTCCTCTTCAACTACTTCAAGCAGCTCTTCGCGCAGATCACCAACCCGCCGATCGACCCGATCCGCGAAGAGCTGGTGATGAGCCTCACCACTTTCGTCGGCCGACAGCGCAACCTGCTCGCCGAAACCCCCCAGCACGCCCACCTGCTGCGCCTCAAGCACCCGCTCCTCACCGGCGAGGACCTCGCCCGCCTGCGCGACGCGCAACTGCCCTCCTTCCGCGCCGCCACCCTGCCCACCGGCTTCTTCGCGGGGGGGCGCGGCCTGGCCCTGCGCCCCGCCCTCCACCGCCTCGCCGAGGAGGCCGAGCAGGCCGTCCGTGACGGTGCCACCGTCCTCGTCCTCTCCGACCGCGCCATGCTCGACGGCCAGGCCCCGATCCCCGTCCTCCTCGCCGTCTCCTGCGTCAACCAGCACCTCGTCCGCACCGGCCTGCGCACCCAGGCCGCGATCGTCGCCGAGACCGGCGAGGCCCGCGAAATCATGCACTTCGCCCTGCTCCTCGGCTATGGCGCCACCGCCATCTGCCCCTACCTCGCCCTCGAGACCGTCGCCCAGCTTGCCCAAGACGGCCGCCTCAAGCCCGGCATCGGCATCACCAAGGCCATCGAGAACTACCTCGAGGCGGTCGCCCACGGCCTCCTCAAGGTCATGTCCAAGATGGGCATCTCCACCCTCCGCAGCTACCGCGGCGCCCAGATCTTCGAGGCCGTCGGCCTTGCCCGCGAGGTCATCGACGCCTACTTCGCCGGCACCGCCTCGCGCATCGGCGGCATCGGCCTGGCGGAGATCTCCCGCGAGGTCCATGCCCGCGTCCAAGCGGCCGAGCGCCCCGCCCCCGGCATGCCGCTGATGCTCGAGGACGGCGGCAACTACCATTTCCGGGCGGACGGCGAGAAGCACCTGTGGACGCCGGAGACGATCGCCACCCTGCAGCAGGCGGTGCGCGCCGGCGACGAGGCCCTCTACCGCCGCTATGCCGCGCTGATCAACGACCAGGCCCGCCACCTCTGCACCCTGCGCGGCCTCTTCGCCTTCGCCCCGGCCCAGGCGATTCCCCTGGAGGAGGTTGAGCCGGTCGAGGCCATCGCCCGGCGCTTCGTCACCGGCGCCATGAGCTTCGGATCGATCAGCAAGGAGGCCCACGAGGCCCTCGCCATCGCCATGAACCGCCTCGGCGGCATGAGCAACAGCGGCGAGGGCGGCGAGGATCCCGCCCGCTTCCTCCCCCTGCCCAACGGCGACAGCCTGTGCAGCGCCATCAAGCAGGTCGCCAGCGGCCGCTTCGGCGTCACCGCCGAGTACCTCGCCAACGCCCGCGAGATCCAGATCAAGATCGCCCAGGGCGCCAAGCCCGGCGAGGGCGGACAGCTCCCCGGCCACAAGGTCAACGAGATCATCGCCCGGGTGCGCCACTCGACCCCCTGGGTCACCCTCATCTCCCCGCCGCCCCACCACGACATCTACTCGATCGAGGACCTGGCGCAGCTCATCTACGACCTCAAGTGCGCCAACCCCAAGGCCCGCATCACCGTCAAGCTCGTCGCCGAGGTTGGCGTCGGCACCGTCGCCGCCGGCGTCGCCAAGGCCCATGCCGACATGGTCCTGATCAGCGGCCACGACGGCGGCACCGGCGCCTCCCCCCTGACCTCCATCAAGCATGCCGGCCTGCCCTGGGAGCTGGGCCTGGCCGAGACCCAGCAAACCCTGGTCATGAACGGCCTGCGCGACCGCATCCGGGTTCAGGCCGACGGCCAGATGAAGACCGGCCGCGACGTCGTCATCGCCGCCCTCCTCGGCGCCGAGGAGTTCGGCTTCGCCACCGCCCCGCTGGTCACCCTCGGCTGTGTGATGA
>CAZBDL010000297.1:0-5048 GCA_964490525.1 uncultured Victivallales bacterium
CTTGCGAAGGCCGCAATATGCATTCACTCACTGCCGCCTTCACGGTTCCCTTCCCTGGCGGTGCCGAGCTGGGGCTCGGCGGTCCCAGGGACACATCGTCCTCATGTTTCGCCGCTAACACCGCCATACTGGTCCTTTACGGCGAGGTTATCAGGCGGGCGCAGGCCCGGCCGCAGCCATTGTCGATGACCAGGTCGTGACGGCCATGCATCCAGCCCTTGGGCCACTTGCCGGGGATCGTGACCCACATGTTGCCGTTGCCGTTGGCCCCCATGCAACTGGGCTTGCCGGCGGCGTTCTGGCGCCCCGGGGCGACCTTGCACTTGAGCTGCTTGAGCTTGCCCTTGGCGTCGGTGTACTCCAGCCAGGCCTTGGGCTTCGGCCCGAAGAAGCCGCCGTTGACCTGGAGCACGTCGCCAGACTCAACCACATTCGCCTCCTCGCTGTCCGCCGAGGTGTTCCGCACCAGGGTGATCTCCGGCGGGACAACCACCTTCTCGCCCGCATCGGCGTCCTCCACGCGGGTGCCCCCTCCCCGGGTGGCGGTCACCCGCAGGTCGCCGATCACCGCCTGGCCGGCAACGAAGTAGTTGTCCATCGCCTCGCGGCAGACCATGGCGTTCCATGGCCAGGCCTTGGGGCTCAACAGGGCAATTCGGCTCTTCCACTCCCCCTCGACCTCGTCCGCCGGGTAGTCGGACGGCCGCACCTTCGCCGACTTGCGGGCCCCTTCCTTGAACTTGACCACTTCATCATAGACCAGCGCCACCTTCGGCTTGGCGGCGAAGGTCGCCTCGCCAAAGCCATCGACCTCGCCCGATGACAGCGGGAAGGTCATCCCCGGGGCCAGCGCCGGCTGGTGGTTGAGGACGCAGTACGCATCGGACACCCCGTTGTCGTCGACGGGGCTCGACAACGACGCCTCAGTCATGAAGACGACGTGCCGGCCATTCTCGGAAATGGCCGGGTTCAGGCAGTGGTCGCCGGCCTCCACCGTGCCCAATGGACCCCCCATGCTGACCCGGATTGTCCGCCCGCTGTGCAGGTCGTGGACAAAGACGTCGTAGGTCAACGCGGACTTGTCCGGCACCAGGCTGGTGGCGCAGGACTCGAAGGCGACATAGCGGCCGTCCGCCGAGATCCGCGGCACGCGGCAATCGCCATTGGCCTCGACCCCGTCGCTGCTGACCGACGCCCGGACAATCGTCCGCTCCTCGCGGTCGAAGACGAAGATGTCCTCGCAGAGGTTGATATCGCCAGCCACCAGGTTGCTGGCCTCCGACGAGAAGGCGACATACCGGCCATCCTCCGAGATCGACGGGGTGAAGCTGTTGCCGTTGCCATCCTCGTCGGCATTGCTGACGCTGACGATCTCGGTGGTGCCCGCAGTTCGGTCGCGGACGTAGATCTGCCAGTTGCCGCCCGCAACGCCACCGTCAATCAGGTTGCTGGCCGTGGAGGAAAAGGCGACATGGCGGGCGTCCGGGGTGATGGCTGGCGACTCGGCGTCGCCATCGGCCTGGCCGCCGGGGCCGACGCTGACCAGCTCCATGTCCGCGGTGGCCGGCTCGGCATAGAAGACGTCGGCCTTGCCGTTGACATCGCCGGGAATGATGTTGGTGCCGCTGGAATAAAATGCCACGCCACCGGCGTCGGTGGGGACCGGGGCGAGGCAGTCGGCATCCGGCGGCACAAAGTCCGCGCTGATCGCCTGGGCGACTTCGCCGGTGAGCCGGTTCTTGACAAAGACAATGGCGCCCGCGATCGGCCAGATGCCGCCCAGGTTGGTGGCGTCGGACGAGAAGGCAACATAATTGCCGTTGGGGCTGATCCGAGGGGACTGCAGCGTCTCGCCACCCGTTGCCTCCTGGCCGAGCGCATTGACATTGGCCCGGGTGATGGTGCCCAGCCAGCGATCGACCAGGAACACGTCTGTAAGGCCATTCGTGTCCTCCGGCACCAGATTGGTGGCGGAGGAAGAGAAGACCGCGAACCGGCCGTTGCCGGAGATGTCCGGGTAGCCGGCGGCGCCGTCGCCGTTCGTCGCGAAGGCGCTGCTCACGCTTGCCCGCTGCATCGGCCCCATGTCTTCATCGCCGATCGTCCGGAAGAAGATGTCTTCCGCGAGATTGGTGTCGCCGGGGACGAGGTCGTCGGCATCGGACTCGAAGGCGACCACGCTGCCGTCGGCGCTGATGGCCGGTTCGACCGATCCGCCATCGCCTTCCTCATTGTCCGGGGTCCGCGAGATCATCACCGTCCAGTCGGTGCCGGCGACAAAGGGGTTCGGGCCCCGCATGAAGACATCGTACATGACATTGGCGTCGCCGCCCTCGAGGTTGCTGGCCCAGGAACCGAAGAAGACCCGGCCGGTGTCGTCCACGACCGAATTGCAGGACTCGCTATTGGCCTCGACGCCAGCGGTGTTGACGCTTGCCCTGACGATGGCGCCGAGCTCCCGGTCCACGCGGAAGATGTCGCTCATGCCGTTGGTGTCGCCCGCCACTAGGTTGCTGGCCAGGGATTCGAAGGCGACATAGCGGCCGTCCGAGGAGACCGACGGCATGGATGACTGGCCGTTGCCCTCGACGCCGGCGGCGCTGACGCTGAGGCGGGCCATGCCGGGGCTGGCCGTCGGGCGGATGAAGACGTCGCGCACGCCGTTGCCATCGCCTGCGACCAGGTTGCTGGCCGCGGATTCGAAGACCACCCACTGCCCGTCGCCCGAAAGGCGCGGATTCCGCGAATCGCCATTGCCCTCGATCCCGTTGTCATCGACGCTGATCCGCCAGGTCTTGCGGGTCTTGCGGTCATGGACGAAGATGTCGTCCGCGCCGTTGGTGTCGCCAGGGACAAGGTTGCTGGCATCCGACGCAAAGGCCACGAACCGGCCATCCGCAGATATTGAGGGGTTGATGCTGTCGCCATTGCCCTCCGCCCCGGCACCCGAGACACTGACCCGCCGGATCACGCCGGCGGCCATGTCCTTGACGAAAATGTCGATGGCGGCATTGCCGTCTCCGTCGACCAGGTCGGTGGCGGCAGACTGGAAGGCCACGAACTTGCCGTCCCGGGATACCGAACATTGGCGTGAATCGCCATTGCCAGCTTGCCCGGCAGGAGTGGCGCTGACCAGGACGCAGGTTTCCGCCGTCCGGCTGTAGAGATAGATGTCGGTGGCAAGATTGTCGTCGTCCGGACTCAAGTTGTCTGCGCCGCATGTGAGGCCGATGAAATTGCCGTCAGGACTGACCCTCGCCTCCGTCGATCCGCCGTCCGCCTCCGCCCACGTCCACCCCCGCGAGATCAACTGGATTCCGGCATGGTCGGCCAGCGCCGCTCCGCCCATCAGCATGGCGGCCGCCCCGGCCAGCCACACGCTCCCGATTGCGCCCCTTCTCATGACACTCCTCCTCCATTCATTTCGATCGAAGAAGCAACGGCAAGGATCTTGGGGACATTGCTGCCGACATGCCCCCCGTCCTACTCCGTCAGCAGCCGCACGCAGGCCCGGCCGCAGCCGTTGTCGATGACCAGGTCATGGCGACCGTGCATCCAGCCCTTGGGCCACTTGGTGGGGAGCTGGACATGAATGCCGCTGTAGCCGGTTTCGGTGCTCATGCAGCTCTTGCCGAGGGTTCCCTTGGCATCGGGGTAGAATCGGTCCGGCCAGACCTTGCACTTGGCCTGCTTGAACTTGCCCTTGGCGTCCTGGTATTCGAGCCAGACCTTGGGGGCCTTGGTTCCGAAGAAGCTGCCGAAGATGCGGAGCTCCTGGCCGAGCTGGACGGTGGCGACTTCGCCGCCTGTGACGAAACTGGCGACCCGGTTGATGGTTGGCGGGACCAGCACCTTGCCGCCGGCGTCGGCGTCATCGAGAGGGGTGCCATCGGCCAGGGTGGCATCGACCAGCATGTCGACCTCGGTGTCCAGTTCATCGAGGGGCAAGGCGTCCCGGAAGAACCGGTCGTTCCAAGGCCAGGCCTTGGCGTTGAGCAGCTTGACCTTGCTCTTCCATTCGCAGTCGACGGCATCGGCGGGGAACACCTTGGTGCGGATCGAGGCCGACTTGCGGGTATTAGGCCTGAACTTGACCGGATCGGTGTAGTTGGCCATCACTTTCGGCTTTGCCGCGAAGTTCGCATCGGCGAAGCCCGCGATCTCCTCGGGCACCAAGGGGAAGACCAGCCCCGGGACCAGGGCAGGCAGCGGGTTGAGCGCGCAGTAGAGGTCGCCGACCCCGTTGTCGTCCTCCTCGGTGAGATCGTCCGTCGTGTAGAAGATAACGAAGCGACCGTTCGCGGAGATGGCCGGGGCGGCACAACTAGCGGTGGGTTCAATCGAACCCCACGCCCCACCCATGCTAACCCGCACCGTCTGGCCGCTGCGGAGATCGTGGACGAAGGAGTCACGGACGCCGTTGGTGTCGCCGGCGACCAGGTTGGTGGCGAGCGAGTCGAAGACCACATAGCGGCCGTCGGAAGAGATTCGCGGGTTGTAGCTGCTGCCGTTGGCCTGGGTGCCGTCGCTGGCGACGGAGACCCGGACCGTCGTGTCCTCGGTCCGGTCATGGACGAAGATGTCGACGGCGCCATTGGTGTCGCCGGCGACCAGATTGGTGGCGACGGACCGGAAGCAGACGTAGCGACCATCGTTGGAGATGTCCGCACTCTGGCTATTGCCATCGCCTTCGGCCCCGCCATCGTTGACGCTGAGCAGTTCGGTGGTGCCGGTGTCGCGATCACGGACGAAGATGTTCCAGCGCAGGCCGGTGCCGCCGGCGATCAGGTTGGTGGCCAGGGAGGCGAAGGCGACATAGCGGCCATCGGTCGAGATCGCCGGCTCCTCGGAATCGTTGTTCGCCTCGACCCCGCCAAAGCCCACGCTGACGCGCTCGATGTCGCGGGTGATGACATGGGTGACATAGATGTCGGAGAAGCCGTTGGTGTCGCCGGCGATCAGATTGGTGGCGTAGGAATGGAAGGCGATTTCCCGATTGTTGGTCACGCTGGGGGCGACGCAATCGTCGTCGGGCTCGACATCGCCAT
>CAZBDL010000298.1:0-5035 GCA_964490525.1 uncultured Victivallales bacterium
AATTGTACGCCGGTCGAGGCGTAGAAATGGCCTTCGCGGATGGCGGCGAGGAGGTCGGGAGCGGCGGCGGAGCGGGCCTTGACGGTGATCCAGCCCCGACCGCCCAGGCCCCGGTGGGGATCGTAGGGTCCGGCGTGAAAATGGGCGTCATCGGTGGCTAGGCCGAAGACCCGATGCCCAGCCCCGAGCAAGCCGCCCCAGAACTCGCCCTGGTGATCCCCCCCCGGCAAGGGCTGGGGATTGCAGTCCGGGGAGGCATTGCAGATCTCGACATGGCGCCAGCCGCGCACGGCCGCCGCCATCTCCCAACCATAGGCCCAATGCCAGAAGGGATGGCAGAGGACGGGGATGCCGCCGACGGCAAGGATCTTGTCGACGCCATCCTGGAGGATCGCCACCCGGGTGGCGGCCTGTCCGGCCTCCGCCAGGCGCGCCATGAGGGCATCGGTCTCCGGCACGGCAGCGACCGGGGCCGAGACGCCGACCCCGACGACGTGGCAATATTCCGGGCCGGTGTATTCGCAGCAGGGGATGCCGGTGAGCCCCGCCGCCGCCGCCCATTCCGGGGACGTCAGCTGGTTGTGGTCGCTGATGCCCAGGAAATCGTGTCCGGATTCGCGGTAGTAGGCCGCAACGGTGTCCGGATCGGAACGCCCGTCGCTGAGCGTCGTGTGGCAATGCAGGTTGCCCTTGAACCATGGCATGGCTGGCATCTCCAGGTCGGCAAAAAGATGAGGAACGGAATGAGGGACAAGAAAACACGGCAAGCGCGGAAATCAAGATGCCGAGAGGACCTGCGGGGGACAAATCCGGCACCTTGCCTTTCCGTCGTGAACCGACTATAATCCACGGACCGACGACAACGACGCCTGCAGCGCATCGCCGAACATGACCGGGAACCCTGGCACCTCATGGACATTGCCCTGACACTGGCCTTGATCATGGCAGGCACAACCTGCCTGATCGCGCTCATTGTCCACAAGAGCACCGGCTCCTCGCATTCACGACGCGTCGCCCTGTTTGCCGCCTTGGCCATCCTCGTAACCCTCGGCGTGCGCGGAGCCCGTTCCTTCTCGAACGCTCTCCATCCGGAAGGCACGGCCGGCACCCGGCACGAACGGGAATTCATGCGCATGGGGGGATTCTACCTGGGACAATACCTGCAATATGCCGCGCATGCCGACGAGCGCGACAAAGTCCTCGTCCTGGACTTTCCCGAGGACTTCTCGCTGGTGGGCGGGGAATATTCGCGCGATGTCATCGACGGCCTGCGCGATGGATTGGCGAGCCACGGGCTCCTGGCCATCGCCGCCATCGAGCATCCGCACTCCGCCAACCGCTCTCGGTCATGGTTGACCGCCGCCGAATTCGACCGGATCGTCAAGGCGCATCCCGAGGCAGGCATCGTCGTGACCTTGGTCGGATTGCCAGCCGACCCGGAAAACGTCACCTTGTGGGCCGACGAGACGCCACCGCGCCTGGTCATCTTCGGCGGCAACCTCGAAAACCTGCAGGAGGCCATACGCCGCCGGTTTGTGCTTGCCGCCGTGACCTTTGTCCCTGGGGTGAGGCTGGGGGGCAGGCGCCCCCCCGATCCCCAGCGGTTGGAAAGCGAATTCTTCGACCGTTTCCTGCTGGTCACACCGGAAAACCTGGACATGACCATGGAAATCTTTCCGGGCCTGTTCAAGTGATCAGTCTCTCATTCTCAAGGCGCAGAACGAAAGGCGCCTCTCAGCAATGAGAAAAATTCGCGGGGAGAGACGCCCAGATCCCCCTTCATCCTGGCCGACATGCCCAGCCACTGGACATTTGGCATGGCTTTTGCTATACTTAATCCCGGAGGATGGAAGCATCGGAATGCCGAGGACGCAACGGGCTGTCGCAAGGTGGTCAGGGGCATAGGCAACAAGGAGCTGGGACATGAAGACGAAACGACATCTCCCAAGGTTCACGGCGGTCGAACTGATCGTGGTCGTCGCCCTGATCGCGTTCCTGTTCACGATGCTAGTGCCTGGATTGGTGCGGGCCCGCGAGATGGCCAAGCGCGTCTACTGCCTGAACAGTCTGCATCAGGCCAGCAAGATCGCGAACATGTACAACCTGGACTACGGCCAGGCGCCCTATTCGTCGACCTGGCTGGTCGACTTCAGCTTCCTCAACAAGTACATCGACGGCCAGTATGGCATCATGGAATGCCCGGAGACGGAGGACCGGGTCACGGGGGCTGCCGACCTGAACGGCGGCACCAGCTACCACTACATGGGTAGCCGTGCCGACTGGGAGAAGAACAACCTGGCCAGCGGAGACGGCTCGGAATACGGCTTCGACGCCTGGAACCCCACCATCATGACCCTGCTCTCCACCCGCGAGGAGAAGGTCATGTACGACCGTTCGGACACCGTCCATTACGGCTATTTCAACGTGGTGTTCATCGAATCGGGACACACGGTCTCGCAGCCCTGGACGAGCAGCGACGACTACTGGTTCCTGACCGACGCGGGGACGGCCAACTTCGATGATGGCGACCTGCCGAGCCGTGACCGCAACCGGAACCGCCATCGGTATCGCCACCGCTTCCGCCACGGCGAGGGGGACGGCGAGCACAATGGCGACGAGAACAACAATGACAATGACGACGACGAGGTAGGGCCGGACGACGAGGGCGAGGAGGCGGACGCGGAAGAGGAGGAGGAGGACGGCGATAAGGAACCATGGAAGGCGCGGATCATCCATTATCCTCCGGGAAATCCCGAGAACCAGCAGGAGATCACGGTGGGCTGGGCGGCATGGCCCGCTCACCAAGCCCACGGCGATGTCCTGCTTGAGGTCATCTACAAATAGGTTCGCAACGCCAACCGGGGGATGCATTCCTGCCAAGCGCGCCGCCGCCAAGGGGTGGCGCTTGGCTTTTTGCCTGCCGCCCTTGACTTCCGCGCATGGCTGGGTAGGCTAACTGGAAACAGGGCGTAAACCCACCTTTAGCCGAGGGGCAGCATGCAGCAGGGGAAAAGCATTGTCGGCGCCAACCTGCGCTCGTGGATGGGCACCATCCTGATTCTCGCCGTGGCCTTCACAGGCCTGATGGCCTATCAGCGCATCGACATGGCTCAGGAGCAGCAGGCGAGACTCGACGAATACAGTCGGCGATGCCAGCAGGAGATGGTGCGCAACGAGGTCGCCAACGCGGTCCGCTTCATCAACTACCAGCGCGAATACTTGGGCGAACCGCCCTCCCCGCCGACTGAAGAGGAAACGACGACGGATCTGTCCGTTGCCCAACGCGAAATCCTCGCCCAGATGGGCGGCATCAATTTGGGTTCCGGCCACAATGTCAGCATCTCCGTCTTCAACACGGACGGCATCTTGCTGCATCATCCGACCCATCAGGCCCTGGTCGGACGCAACATCCATGGACTTGGCGAATCGGATCTGGCGAGCTCCTACCAGGATCTCCTGCGCCAGGCCAATGGCCGCGGGGGGCATGGCATGGTCAGTTACGACCTTGACGGCGGCAGGCGAGCCTGCCTCTACGCCGAACGGCTTCCCGCCTGGAACTGGGTGGTCTGCGCCGAGCTCTCCGGGACGGCCCTGGGGGGGCTCCAGGCCCTGAACCCGGTCTCCCTGCGGATCGACCTCCTCGGGGACCTGGCCCTGATCGTGGCGACCGCCGTCTTCCTGACCGGCATTGCCCTGCTCTTCTCCTATGCCTTCTCCGCCTCGCTAAGGCGGGAGATGGATGTCCTCATGGCCTATTTCCGCGACTATGCCGAACACCGCGTCGTGCCCAGCCTGGACGAATCCCGCCTGGGATTACGCGAGATGCGCTATATCGGGACCCAGGCCGCCGCGATGATCAACCGGATCGAAGAGTTGATCCAAATGGTGAAGGCCCTGGCCATTGAAGCGGAGATGGGGAATCAGGCCAAGAGCAACTTCCTGGCCAGCATGAGCCACGAGATCCGCACCCCGATGACCGGGATCAGCGGCATGGCCGAGCTCCTGCGCGAGACCGAACTGACGCCACGCCAACGCGACTATGTGGATACTCTGTCCGAAGCCAATGCCCGCCTGCTGCGCATTGTCGACGACATCCGCGACTACGACCTGCTGGCCGGCGGACACCTGGACGTCAGCCTGAACCCCTTCGACCTGAACCGGCTGGCCAACGAGATCATCGACGTGACAGCCCGCTCCGCCCAGGAGAAGGGCCTGCGACTGGAGCTGGAGATCCGCGAGGCGCCGACCTTCCTGATCGGCGATGCCATCCGCCTGCGCCAGATCCTGACCACGCTCGTTGGCCATGGCATCCGCTTCACAGAATCCGGCCGGGTTGCCCTGACCATCGATTGCCCGCGCCGCGAAGGCCATGTCGCCGACCTCCGCTTCCGCGTTGCCGACACCGGCGTCGGCATCTCTCCGGAGAAGCTGGCCAACATCTTCGACTTCACCCGCGAGAACGTCTCGGTCACCCGCAAGTTCGGGGCCGTCCGCTTGGGCCTGGCCGTATGCAAGCATCTGGTCGAGCAAATGAGGGGGTCCATCACGGTGCGGAGTGACAAGGGCCAAGGCACCGAGGTGGAGATGGTCATCCCGCTCCAGGTGACGACGGAACTGGCCGTCACGCAAACCGACGCCTCCCGGCGTAAGGCCCCGGCATCGGATGCCGCGGTAAAGACGGCCACGAGCTTGCCGAGCCAGCCCCTTGTCGGCATCCGCGCCCTGCTGGCCGAAGACGACCCGATCAACCGCAAGATGGCCCTGATCTTCTTCGAGCGTCTCGGGCTGGCCGTCGAGACCGCCGTCAACGGACGGGAAGCGGTGGAGAAGTTCCGGACAGGCGACTTCCAGGTCATCTTCATGGACTGCGAGATGCCCGTGATGGATGGCTACGAGGCCACCCGCGCGATTCGGGTGATCGAGCAGGCACGGGGAGGCGCCCCGATTCCGATCCTGGCGATGACCGCCAACGCCATGGAGGGGGACAAGCAACTCTGCCTGGCCGCCGGCATGGACGGGCATATCGCCAAGCCCT
>CAZBDL010000299.1:0-5035 GCA_964490525.1 uncultured Victivallales bacterium
GCAGGCCGGCGGCGAGGATGGACGGATCCATCTTGGCGGCCGCCTGGCGCACCGTGCGCGGATAGAGCCACATCTGAAAGGCTAGCGCCTTCTCCTCGGGCGTGCCCAGGAGGGCCCAGTCCGTGTCCGGCCCGGGCCGGACGTCGATGCCCCGTTCGCGGCCCTTGCGCTCAATCGAGGCGATGCGCGCGCAGGCATACTGCACGTAGGGGCCGGTGTCGCCCTCGAAGCGCAACGAGGCGCCCGGATCGAAGAGGATGGTGGTGCGCGGCCCAAACTTCAGGAGCATGAACTTCAGGGCCCCCATGGCGATCGTCTCGGCCCGCGCCTCAAGGTCCTCCGGGGGGGGCTCGCCGGAGGCGCAGCGCTCCAGCGTCGCCGCCCGCGCCAGGGCATGCATCTCGTCGAACAGGTCGTCCGCGTCCACCACCGTTCCCTCCCGGCTCTTCATCCGCCCGGACGGCAAATTGACCATGCCGTAGGCGAGATGATGCAGGTCGGACGCCCAGGCATGGCCCAGCCGCCCAAGGATCGCGAAGAGGTTCTGGAAATGCTGGATCTGCTCGTCGCCGACCACCCAGATCTGGCCGTCGGGACGGAAGTCCTCCGCCTTGCGGATGGTCGTGCCGATGTCCTGGGTGATGTAGATGCTCGTGCCGTCCGAGCGCAGCAGCACCTTCTCGCCCAACTTGTCGCCCAGGTCGCAGACCACCGCCCCGTCCGCACGGCGCTGGAAGATTCCGTCCGCCACCCCCTTCAGGACGTAGTCCCGGCCCAGCATCCAGGTCTCGCTCTCCAGGTAGGTGCGGGCGAACTCCACCCCCATCCGCCGGTAGGTTTCGGCAAAGCCCGCGAGCACCCAGGCGTTCATCGTCCGCCACAGCTCACGGACGGCCGGATCGCCCGCCTCCCAGGCCTTCAGCATGGCCTGCGTGGCCCGCCCGATCTCCGTCTCCAGGAACAGCTCGTCCGCCGCCTTCTCCGCGAGCTCCGGATGCGCCGTGCGCAACGCCGCCAACTGCTGCCGCAGCTCTTGGTCGAAGCGGACATAGAAGTCGCCGACCAGGTGGTCGCCCTTCTTGCCCGAGTTGGCCGGGTTGACGCCACCGCCGAACCGCTGATAGGCCAGCATCGACTTGCAGATGTGGATGCCCCGGTCGTTCACCAGGTTCACCGGGATCGCCTCGTGCCCTACCCGGCGCAGCAAGGCCACCAGGGCCATGCCCAGGGTGTTGTTGCGGACGTGCCCGAGGTGCTGCGGCTTGTTCGTGTTCGGCGCCGAATACTCGACCAGCAACCGGCGCCGCTCCCCCGTCGGCAAGGCCGCCGCCGCCAGCAATTCAGGCAGCCGCCCCACCGTGTCCCGCGCCAGGGCTCCCGGACGCATCGTGAGGTTGACGAACGCCTTGGCCGTCTCCGCCTGCGCCACATCGGGGTGCGCCGACAGGATCTCACGGACCTCCTCCGCCAGGGCCGCCGGACTCGTCCCGAACGGCTTCGCCAGGCGGAAGCAGTTCACCGTCACCTCCCCGGGCTGCCCGGGGGGACTGGCCTCCGGCACGATCTCCCAGTCCGGCGGCAGCGCCGCCGCCGGATGACGCTCCCGCAGACTCTCCTCCAGATCCCCGACAAAGCACAGCTTGCTCATGGCCAATCCCGTGTGGTTGCGAAGTTCGCAAAATGACAAGCCGATACAGTACCCGCCTCCGCCCCTGCCGCAAGCCTGCGCAGGCCGCGGATCACGGCAGATGGCCGATTGCCGTCGGCGGCAAAATTGGACGCCTGTCCGCGCCACGCCTTGATTATCGCCCCGAAGCCTGTAAGGTTGCCTTCCGGGATGGCTCCGGCCTGTCCGGAGCGCCCGCTCATCTGTCATCGCCGGCGTCGGACCCTATGCGCTGGGGCCGCGCCAACCGAGTCAGGCGGGGAACCGAGCAGCTCTACGCGATGGTGCCAGGCGCCGTAGGTTCTCTGGCGTCGGCGGTGACACCATTTTCCGGCCACCGCGGCGGCTGCGCGCCGCCGCACGAACGGAGGCAGGCCGCATGGCGTACCAGGTCATTGCCCGCAAATGGCGGCCCAAGGCTTTTGCCGACGTGGTCGGCCAGGAGCACGTCACCCGCACGCTGCAAAACCAGCTGCTGACGGAGCGGACGGCCCATGCCTATCTTTTCGTGGGCCCACGCGGGATCGGCAAGACAACGATCGCGCGGATCTTCGCGAAGGCCTTGAACTGCGTCTCGGCACCGGTGGCGGAGCCCTGCGGAAGCTGCCCGAACTGCCTGGCGATCGCCGATGCCAGCAGCCTCGACGTAATCGAGATCGACGGGGCGAGCAACAACTCGGTCGATGACATCCGCCAGCTCCGCGAGGAGGTGCTGTACACCCCGGTGTCGTGCCGCTACAAGGTGTACATCATTGACGAAGTGCACATGCTTACGACAAACGCCTGGAACGCGCTGCTCAAGACCGTGGAGGAGCCGCCGGCGCACGTCAAGTTCATCTTCGCCACGACCGAGGCGCACAAGGTGCTGCCGACGATCGTCTCGCGCTGCCAGCGCTTCGACCTGCGCCGCCTGACCACCCGGATCATCCGCGACCATCTGCGCCGGATCGCCATCGCCGAGAAGGTCGAGGTCAGCGACGCGGCGCTGGCCGCGATCGCCCGGGCGGCCGACGGCGGCATGCGCGACGGCCAGTCGCTGCTCGACCAGATGATCTCATTCTTCTCTGGGGAGGCCGGCGGCATCGCCGAGGATCAGGTCCTGCGGGTCTTCGGGCTGACCGGGGCCGCTGACCTCGAACGCCTGGCGGAGGGCATTGTCGCCAACCGACCCGCCGCCGTGGTCAGCGCCATTCATGCCCTCGCCGAGCAAGGCAAGAACCTCGAGAAGCTCTTCGACGAGGTGCTGACGATGCTACGCGGGGTGCAGGTCTGCCACCTGAGCGACCGTCCCGAGGACCTCCTCGACGAGCCCGGCGAGACGATCGCCGGCTACCGCCGCTTGGCGGCCGCCATCCCCGCCGACCGGCTGCAGCTCCTGCTCGAGAACCTGGCCCCGGCCGGACGCGTCCTCCATGACGCCCTGAACAAGCAAGTCTACCTCGAGACCATCCTGCTCAAGGCGATGCGCCTGGCGCACAGCGTCCAGTTGTCCGACATTCTCCTGCGCCTGAACGAGATCCGCACCGAAGGCAGCCTCGAGGTGCTGACCCATGTCCCGGCGGCAGTCCCGGTAGCCACGCCGTCGGCAGCCATCCCGCCCCCCTCCCCGGCCGCCATGGCGGCAACGGTCACCCCCACGCCCCCGCCGCCGCCCATTGCCCCGGCCGCCACGGCCATCACAGCCCCCGAACCACCTGCGCCGCCGCCCGCGCCCCACCGCGCCGCCGCCAAGACCGTCATCCCAAAAACGATGCCGTCCACGGCGTTGTCCACTGTGCCCGATGTCCCATTGGCCACTGAACAACCGCGCGAGGACGCCGTCCCGCCACTCCCCCCGCCATTGGCCAAGGTCGCGGCCGACACGCCGCCTTCGACGGCGGCCTCCGCCCCCCGCCCCACCGATCCCCCCGCATCGCATGCCCATCGGCCGCCCGCGCCAGACGTCCTTTGGCACCTGCTGATCCAGGACATGAACAACTATGCCGACACCAAGGGCTTCCTGAAGGCCCACATGCAGGCGGCCAAGCCGGAGTCCTTCGTCGACGATGTCCTCACCGTGACCTACGACGAGGAGTTCGAGGAGATCCACATCGAGGAGCTGCGCCGGCACCTGCCCTTCCTCAACAAGTGCCTGGCGCGCATCGGGGGCGGCCCGAAGTCGTCCATCGACATCCGCCGCGCCAGCGGGGTCGGTTCCGCCCACGACGACCACGACAACGCCAGCCATCTCCGCGGCGTCCGCGAGCGCGTCGAGAAGAATGAATTCGTCCAGACGGTCATGGATCTCTTCGACGGCGAGATCGTCCAGGTCCGTGGCTAGGAAGACCACATGCGTCACTGACCCCGCGCGTGACGGAACCAAGGAGAACACGGATATGTTCGGCAAGCTCGGCGACATGGCCTCGATGCTGCAGAAGGCTCAAAGGATCCAGGAGGACGTCAAGCGCATCCAGGCGGAAATGGCCGCAATGGAGATCACCGGAACTGCCGGCAACGGCATGGTCGAGACCCTGGTCGGGGGCGACTTCATGGTCCGGCGCATCGTCATCCGCGAGGATTGCCTGCGCCCTGAACCCGACCCCGAGGTCATTGGCGACCTGGTCCGCGAGGCCATCAATCAGGCCGTCAGCGAGATCCGCCGCCAGGCCGCCGAGAAGATGCGCGAAGCCACCGGCGGCCTCAACCTGCCGGGACTGGGATGAGCCCCGGGGGGCAATGCCCAACGCTCAACATTCCATATCCAACATTTAACGCTCCCCCCCTCAACTCTCGATGTTCAATGCCAGGCGCTGAAGGGGCAACGTCCAACGATCAAGCTCCCCACTCTGCACTCCACACTTGCCATGCCCTCCTATCCTCCCACTTTTGAGCGCCTGATCGACCTGCTGAAGGGGCTGCCTGGGGTCGGGCGGCGGACCAGCGAGCGGCTGGCCTTTGCGCTGCTGAAATGGCCGCCCGAGCGGCTGGCGGCGCTGGGCGAGACCCTCCAGGCGATGGGCAACCGGCTCTCGTCCTGTCCGGAATGCGCGAATCTCGCAGAGGACGGCGCGCCCTGCGCCATCTGCCGCGACGCCCGGCGCGACCCCGCCGTGGTCTGCGTCGTCGAGGACACGGTCCAGCTTCATACCATCGAGAACAGTGGCCAGTACCGGGGCATCTACCATGTCCTGGGCGGCCGCCTCGCCCCGTTGGACGGCAAGGGGCCAGAGACGCTGAACATCGCCTCGCTGCTGGCGCGCATCGAGCGCGGCGGGGTGCGCGAGATCATCTTTGCCCTCAGCTCAGATGTCGAGGGCCAGGCCACCACCATCTACCTCTCCGAGATGTTATCCGGCAAGGGCTTGGCGATCACGCGCCTGGCCCGCGGCC
>CAZBDL010000300.1:0-5030 GCA_964490525.1 uncultured Victivallales bacterium
AGCTCCTTGGCCACGAGGAGAGGATGGAGGCGACGGCGCGATGCCTGCTGCATGGGGGCCTGCTGACGGCGCTGGTGGACATGCTGCGCGCGGCGGAGACAGAGGCCGATCCGGGGAACCGCCACAACGAGATGCTTGCCCAGGTGCGCACCTACCTGGACCGGCACTATGCTGAGCCGGTCACGGTGGCCTCGCTTGCCGCCTTGTTCCGGATCAGCCCGAACTACCTCAACCGTCTGTTTTCGCGACGCGAAGGCATGGGTATCCATGCCTATCTGCTGCGCCGCCGCCTGGCCGCGGCCGACGACCTGCTCCGGCAGGGGCAGCATGCCGTCAAGGAGGTTGCCGACCGGGTGGGCTTTGCCGACCCCCTGTATTTCAGCCGCCTGTATCGCCGCCGCTTTGGGCATCCGCCGTCGGGTCGCCAATGAGCTTGAAAAGGCGCGTGCGCCGAAAGCGCCTCGGAGTGGCGGCTGGCGGGACGCAAGCGTCGTCGCGGGCCGTGCCGGTTTCGGCGAAACCGGCATACCTCCACCAAGCACATGGGAGGGGAATCATCCCGGGACGCTACGGCAGCGGGGTCAGGAAGGTGCCGGTGGCGAGGAAGCGGCAAAGGTTGTCGACGGTCTCGCGCGACTTGCGCACCACCGCCTCCGCCGTGTTGAAGGCGTTGTGGGGCATCAGGATAGCCCGGGGATCGTCCATCAGCCGGAGGATGGCGGCGACGCTGGCCTGCGCCTCGTCCGGCAGGGATGCGGGATCGGCACCATCGCGCAGGACGGCAGCCAGCTCGGGCTCGTGGTCGTAGACGTCGAGGCCGACCCCGGCGAGGACGCCCGCGTCGAGGAGGCGCAGCAGGTCGGCACTGGGGGTGATCTCGCCGCGTCCGACGTTGACCAGGACCGCACCCGGCGGCAGGTGCCGCAGGCGCTCATGGCCAAGCAGGCCGCGGGTCAGGCCGGTGAGCGGCAAGGCGGCAACCAGGACCTCGGCGCGGGCCACGGCCTCGGGCAGGGGCAAATAGCGCAGGCCATGGACTGAAACCAGTCCCGGACGCTCGACCAGGTCGACGCCGACGACCTCCATGCCGAGCGCGTGGCCGAGGGCGACGATCTCGCCGCCGATGCGTCCGACGCCGACCACGGTCAGGTGCCGGCCGCGAAGTTCGCGGCCGGTCAGGCCGTCGCGGGCGAATGTCGCAAAGGCCCGCTGCTGTCGGGGCAGATGCCGTAGCAGGGCCGTCCACAGCAGCATGGCCTGCTCGGCCACGGCGCGGGCGGCATAGTCGGGGAGATAGGCGGCGGGAACCGCCACGCCGGCCTCGTCCAGGTAGGCGGCGACATGATCGTAGCCGGTGGAGCGGGTGATGATGCCGTTGAGCCGCGACGCCCAAGCCACCGGGATTCGGGACTGGGTGCGGATGCTGATGACCGGGGCGGGCGGCAGACAATGCCCCGCCTCCTGGATGGTGGCCGGGGTGAAGAGAACCTCGTCCTCGCGGGGCACACCAGGGGTGCCGGCCTTTGCGGCCAAGGCCTGGCGAAGCTCGCACGCCTCCTCGGCGAAGGCCTCGTAAAAGATGGCCTGCGCCGTCGTCGGGCCAGCGGCGACGGCTCCCGCCGCCATGGCTACGGCGTCTCGGGCACGGCCGGGGCCTCGGGTACGGCTGGCGGAGTCACGGTCACCGTTCCGGGAACCCCGTCGGCCGGGACGACGCCGGGGACTTCCGTCGGCACCGCCGCCGAATCGGCCGCCGGGGCGGGATCGACGGGCACCTGGATGGCCGATTCCGCCTTGGCGTCCTTGCCGTCCAGCTCCTCGACCGCGCTGCGCGGGCCATGGCTGCGCCCGGTGATCACGGTCAGCGAGAGGGTGATCAGCATGAACAGCGAGGCGAAGATGACGGTGAGCTTGGAAAGGTGGCTTTGGGCGTGGGCGCCGAAGACCGACTCGCCCATGCCGCCGAAGGCCGAGCCGAAGCCGCCTTCCTTCGACTGCTGGACCAGCACCAGCGCGATCAGCATCAGCGCAATCAGGACGTCCGCGGTGGTCAGCACGATGATCACAATGTTCATGGAAAACCCGGGGTTGGGGGTGGAGGGGGGAAAGGCAGATTGCAGATAACGGATTACGGATTACGGATTTCAGGTGGCAGACTTGTCCCGCCGGTTCGGGATGGTGAATGCTGGAGGCGATGGACTTTTCCCGCCCGGTGGAGCGGCACACCATCCCTTCGGATTCCGCGCTTAGTGCTTAGGATTTCTTGTTTCGAATTTCTTGTTTCTAATTTCTTGTTTCTAATTTCTTGCTTCTGATTTATCCCCTCGGGATGACGATCCCGGCGAAGTCGGCGGCCTTGAGGCTGGCACCGCCGATCAGGCCGCCGTCGATGTCGGGCTGGGAGAGCAATTCCTTGGCGTTGTCGGGCTTCATGCTGCCGCCATACTGGATGCGGACGGCAGCGGCGGCGGCGGGACCGAAGAGCTGTCCGACAACCCGGCGGATGTAGGCGTGGGTCTCCTGGGCCATGGCGGGGGTGGCGGTCTTGCCGGTGCCGATCGCCCAGACGGGCTCATAGGCGATGACGAGATTGGCCATCTGCTCCGGGCTGATGCCGGCGAAGCCGCCCTTCACCTGGGTGTCGATGACCGCCTCGGTGCGGTTGCCCTCGCGCTCCTCCAGGGTCTCCCCGATGCACACCATCGGCTTGAGGCCGGCGGCGAGGGCGGCCTTGAGGCGCTGGTTGACGGTGATGTCGGTCTCGCCGAAGTACTGGCGGCGCTCGCTGTGGCCGATGATGACGTATTCGACGCCGACGTCCTTGAGCATCTCCGCGGAGATCTCGCCGGTGAACGCGCCATTGGCGGCCCAATGGAGGTTCTGGGCGCCGACCTTGACGTTGCTGCCGGCGGCGGCGGCAATCACGGCGGACAGGGTGGTGAAGGGCGGGCAGACGACCACGTCAACATCCTTCACGCCCGCCACCAGCGGCTTCAGCGCCTCGACCAGGGCCTTGCCCTCGGCAGCGGTCTTGTTCATCTTCCAGTTGCCGGCGATGATCGTCGTGCGGGCCATGGGGAATCCTTTCGGGGAGGTGATCGGTAATCGGTAATCGGTAATCGGTGATCGGTGATCGGTGATCGGTAATCGGTTTACTTGTTGTCGAGGGCGACGACACCGGGAAGCTGCTTGCCTTCAAGCAGTTCGAGGGAGGCCCCGCCGCCGGTGGAGATATGGGTCATCTTGTCGGCGAGGCCGCTTTGGTTGACGGCCGCGACCGAATCGCCGCCGCCGATGATGCTGACCGCGCCGCTTTCGGCGACGGCGCGGCAGATGGCGGTGGTGCCAGCCGCGAAGTTGGGCATCTCGAAGCAGCCCATCGGGCCGTTCCAGACGATGGTCTTGGCCTGGGCGATTTCGGCCGTGTAGGCGGCGACCGCCTGGGGCCCAATGTCCAGCGCCATCCAGCCGGCCGGGATGTCCTGGCCGACGGTCTTGAGCTGCGCAGCGTTGTCAAACTTGTCGGCGGCGACGTTGTCCACCGGCAGCAGGAACTTCACGCCCTTGGCCTTGGTGAGGGCGAGGGTCTCCTTGGCGGTGTCAAGCAACTCGTTCTCGACCAGGGAGTTGCCGATCTCGTGGCCCTGGGCCTTGAGGAAGGTGTAGGCCATGCCGCCGCCGATGAGGATGGCGTCGACCTTCTCCATCAGGCTGCGCAGGACCTCGAGCTTGCCGGAGACCTTGGCGCCGCCGATGATCGCCACGAACGGGCGGGCGGGGTTGGCGATGGCCTGGGCCAGGTACTGGATCTCCTTCTCCATCAGGAAGCCGGCGACGTTGGCGCCCCCCTTCTCGGTGATGTACTTGCAGATGACGGCGGTGGAGGCATGGGCGCGGTGCGCGGAGCCGAAGGCATCGTTGACGTAGATGTCGCCGTAGGAGGCGAAGGTCTTGGCCATCGCCTTCTGCTTCTCCTTCATCTCGGCCTTCTTGGCCTTGGCCTCGTCGTCGGTCAGGCCATCCGTCTTCGCTTTGCCCTCCTCCTCCTTGTAGAAGCGGGTGTTCTCGAGCATCAGCACCTGGCCGGGCTGGAGGGCGGCAACCTCGGCGGCGGCCTTCAGGCAGTCGGCGGCAAAGGCGACCGGCTTGCCGAGCAGGGCGGCGAGCTGGTCGGCCGCCGGCTTGAGGCTGAACTCGGCCTCGTAGCCCTTGCCCTTGGGACGGCCGAGGTGGCTCATCAGCACCAGGGCCCCGCCCTGGGAGAGGACGTGCTTGATCGTCGGCAACGCCGCCTGGATGCGGGTGTCGTCGGTCACGCGGCCGTCCTTGATCGGCACGTTGAAGTCCACGCGCATGATGACGCGCTTGCCCTTGAGGTCGACGTCGCGGACGGTCTTCTTGTTCATGCTCGCCATGCTCCTGGTGCTGCTTGCCGTCGCCGGCATCCCGGCGGCGAATGGATGAAACCCCGGAACGGCGGGCGCCCTTCCGGGGTGGTTCACGGACGGACGCGGTGCTCAGCCCTTGCTGACCATGTGCTGGAGTAGGTCGACGACGCGCATCGAGTAGCCCCACTCGTTGTCGTACCAGGAGACCACCTTGAAGAAGCGCTTCTCGCCCTTCAGGTTGTTCTGGAGGGTGGCCAGCGAGTCGTAGATCGAGGAGCGCGGGTCATGGATGAAGTCGGAGGAGACGAGCTCCTCGCTGGTGACGCCGAGATACCCCTTGAGATAGGTCTCGGAGGCCTTCTTCAGCAGGCGGTCGATCTCCTCGATCGAGGTGTCCTTCTCGGTGCGGAAGGTGAGGTCGACGACGGAGACGTCGGCGGTCTGGACGCGGAAGGCCATGCCGGTGAGCTTGCCCTTGGTGGCCGGCAGGACCTCGCCGACGGCCTTGGCGGCGCCGGTGGTCGAGGGAATGGTGTTGATCGCCGCCGCGCGGCCGCCGCGCCAGTCCTTCTTGGACGGGCCGTCGACGGTCTTCTGGGTCGCGGTGTAGGCGTGGATGGTGGTCATCAGGCCGGTCTCGAT
>CAZBDL010000301.1:0-5009 GCA_964490525.1 uncultured Victivallales bacterium
CTCGAACGCTACTACAACAACCTGGCTGGCTTCCGCGAAGGCTCCGACTACCTGCCCAAGCGCTTCCTCGAGGAACCCTCCGACCAGCCCGGCTCGAAGGGTCACGTTTGCGAACTCGACAAGATGCTCGAGGAATACTACAAAGTGCGCGGCTGGGTCAACGGCGTGGTGCCGGAATCCAAACTCAAGGAACTGGAGATCATTTAAGCATCGGACACGTTCTCTAACGTGTCTGCCAACGGAAAGCGGCGTGGACGCAAGGACACGCCGCTTTCATTTTCGCTTCATTTCGGACCTCGAGCCTGCTCCGGTTTTTCCCAAGCCTTTTCACCCCTCCGACTTCTTCTCCAATTACCATCCCTACCCTACGCCCCCGCCCGCAGGGTTTTCTTCCCGAACCGCGCCAGGAAGTCCTCCGCCAGATAATCCTCAATCTCAATCGTCAGGCGCGTCTGTCCGACCGCGAGCGAACCCAGGCGAAAGGGTTCCATCCGCTCCAGGGTCACGCTCCATCCCTCCGCGCGGATGATGTTCTCTCCCTCCATTGTTCCGCCCATCTCCTGTAAATATTCCTTCAGCAAGAACAGGGGAATGCCGCGTATTTCGCGGACGATGGTCTGCATCAGCCGCCGCCTACCGGAGGAAAGATGTCTATCTTATCGTCGGGCTGGAGGACTGTATCGAATTTCTCCGGCAGGTACACCGCCTCCCGCCCGTTGATGAAAAACTTCATGTGCGGGAGGAAGTTCCCGTTCTCGTCCAGCAATTCCCGGCGCATGGCGGGATACTCCTCAACAAATTTATGCACCAGTTGAATGGCGGTTATCCCCTCCGGCAGGTTCAATTCCACCGTCTTCTTGCCGACAATCGGACGCAGGGTGGCATAAAAATTGACTTGCATAACCATCTCTTCCATTTTCTGTCACCTCCAAATTCTCCATGCGATACCTGCCAGAACACCTTTGGCATTCCTATTTTACCCCGCGAAGATTGATCAACTCAAACAAAAAGCCCTGCCGCAAAAGCAGGGCATGGATCTGTAGGACAACTCTGAGATGTCCTACACACAAACAATCAGGGGCACTGAATGATGCCCTGCGCCCACAGACATCCGCCGCAAACCGGGAAGGTGGTGTTGCCGAGGCAGTCCTCCTCGTTGGTCTCGGAGAGGTCACAGCCGCCGCAGAAAGTGCAGGGAGCGAAGACAAAGTTATGCAGGCGCTCGCGGTAGGCAACATAACCCCGATCCAGCCAAATCTCCTGCAAAGACTTTTCCCGCACGTTTCCGATGACGTGTTTCTTCGAGAGGCGCGGTTTGCCGTGCAGGTAACTCATGTGCGTATGCATCAGGGGCCAACACGGACTCACGTCCCCCGTCCAGGCGATGGACATGGTGCCGCTCTCGACGAAGTTGCACACGTCGTTGGCGCCGCCCCAGTTGTTGCCCGCATAACTGATGTTCAAGCCGCTGTTGAAGACCTCGAAAATGGCGTCGCGGGTGGTTTCGTCGAAGTCCATTTTGGGCAGGCTCAGGCGGGGAAGATGCGGAGCGTTCATGTAGGCGATGTCGTGAGTGACGCGGTTATAAAGCCGGTCTGCCTGCATGTCTTCGGTGGCGGGTTGAAGGTTACTGACCGAGAAATATTTGGCGCGCAGGGATTTTCCGATCTGAATAACTTTGGGCAAATCGGTAATGTTCCGCCGCATGGCTACAAAAGCGATGCCAATTTCAGGCTTGGGATAATGTCCCGGCGGGCGCATTTTGACAAACCGCTCCAGATTGGCAATGATGTTCGGCAGTTCCGCGCCGAGGCGGATATCGGCAAAGCCCTCGGGCGTCGCGCCATCCATCGAAACCCACAAGATGTCCAAGCCCGCATCTATGAGTTCGCGGGACTTTTTCTCGGTCAGGATGGTGCCGTTGGTGATGAGCTCGACTTTGACCCCTAACTCACGTTTGATGCGCCGAATCCATTCGATGGTCTTCTGATGGAACAACGGCTCGCCGATGCCGCCAAAATACACGCTTGGGATGGGGTCGAGTTCCTTCAAGCCGGCAAAGATGCGCTCGAAGGTTTCTTCGGTCATGCGTCCGATGGGCTGTTCCCAGGCGTTGCGGAAGCAGGTGATGCAGTCGAGGTTGCAGGCGACGGTCGGCTCGATATAGACCTTGGTAAGGTGCGTCACCGGGCGGTGCATACGGATAAAGTTATGCCCTTCGTCGAGGCGGACTTTCGAGCCGGGAGTCAGCCCATATTGGCGGGCAACTTCGGGCGGGATGATGAGGCGTCCGTTTTCATCCACCTCCGCCCAGGCGGTCGTCGGTTTTGTGGATACAGGTATCATACGCGCTCCTTGCCTACGGCGTAATTAATACCAATCATATCTATTTTTGCGCGGAGTTCACGTGACAAAAGTCGCAGTTCCAAAGGATAAATGACCCCACTGAGGGTGATATAATTTTGAAAATTGTGAAAGAAGGAGCAACTTCGTGGCTGATACACGCGTACAGAAATTTGCAAAAATTCTAGTGGAACATTCTGCCCGCATTGTGCCGGGCGACCGTGTATTGATCGAAGCGACAACCGCCGCCGAACCGCTCGTCCGGGAGTTGTTCGTTCAAATTCTGGAAAAGGGCGGGCATCCGCATCCGCTGATTTCGTTTCCCGGTCAGGAGGAAAGTTTTCTCCTTCACGCCAATGATGCGCAGTTGGAATTCGTGCCGACCTTCATGAAACTGGCGTATGACCAGTTCGAGAGCCGCATCCGCATTCATTCTTCGACCAACACGCGCGGCCCGCACGCACCACCGCCCCCAGCGCCCTCACCTCCCCGCCAACACCAGCCTGGACCCGGCCCCCCCGCCTGCCTTCGCGCGGGTCTCGTGTTCCAGACCTCGCGGTTGCCCTGTATCATCCGCCGAGCGCCGGGGATCGTGGGGGCGGACCGCTCGAGGAGGGCTCGTGACGCAGCGCACCATCGACCTGTCGGCCGGCCCCATCCGCTACCAGGACGTCGGCGCGGGCGAGCCGATCGTCTTCGTGCACGGGTTCGCGGTGAACGGCGGCATCTGGCGCCGGGTCGTCCCGGCGCTGCAGGGGCGCTACCGCTGCCTCGTGCCCGACTGGCCGCTCGGCAGCCACGGCGTGCCCATGCGACCGGAGGCGGACCTGCGGCCGGGGGGGCTGGCGGCCCTCGTGGGCGGGTTCCTCGCCGCCCTGGAGCTGCGCGGCGTGACGCTCGTCGGCAACGACCTCGGCGGCGCCGTCTGCCAGCTCGTCGCGGCGCGCCACCCCGAGCGGCTCGCCCGCCTCGTCCTGACGCCCTGCGACGCCTTCGACAACCTCCCGCCGCCCATGTTCCGCTACCTGGTCCACCTGCCGCGGCTCCCCGGCGTGCCGCTCCTCCTGACGCAGCTCCTGCGCCTGCGGCCCCTGCAGCGCCTGCCCATGACCTACGGCTGGCTGACCCGCGACCCGCTCCCCGACGACGTCCTGGAGCGCTACGCCCGGCCCATGTCGACCATCCCGGGCGTGCGCCGCGACGCGGCGAAGGTCTTCACGGCCCTCCGGCCGCGCTACACGCAGGAGGTCCTGCCCGCCCTGGCGCGCTTCGACCGGCCGGTTCTGCTGGCCTGGGCGCGGGACGACCGCTTCTTCCCGTTCGCGCACGCCGAGCGCCTCGCCGGGGTCTTCCCGCGGGCCGAGCTCTCCCCCATCGAGGACGCGCGGACCCTCGTCTCCGAGGACCAGCCGGACCGTCTGGCGCGCGCAATCGACGACTTCTGCCGGCGGCACCCGCTCGGCGCGTGACGGGCGGGGGAAGCCGCCGCTCGGGAGGTCCCTCCATGCGGGTCGACGTCGTGCTCTCCAGCGGGTTCCTCGCGTTCGCGCGCCACGCCGGCGTGCTGAAGGCGGTCGAGGAGGCCGGCCTGACCGTGGACGGGCTCTGCGGCACGTCGTCCGGCGCGCTCGTGGGCGCGCTCTGGGCCGCGGGGCTGCCGGCCGACGCCATCCTCGCCGAGGTGGCGGCGCGCCGGCCCTACACCTACCTTCGGCCGCGGCTGCTGCCCTGGAACGGCGCCTTCTCCATCGCGCCGCTCGTGACGTTCCTGCGGCGGCACCTGCCCGCCACGTTCGCCGCGCTGGGGCGCCCGTTCGGCGTGGGCGTGCGGGCGCCCGACGGCCGCCACGCCCTGCTCACGGAGGGGGCGCTGCCCGAGGCGGTGGCGGCGTCCTGCGCGCTGCCGTGGGTCTTCGCGCCGATCCGCGTCGCGGGCGTGGCCTACCAGGACGGCGGCGCCGCCGACCGCCTGGGGCTCGGCGCCTGGCGCGCGCTGCGGGGCGACGTGCCGCTGCTCGTGCACCTGGTCGAGCGCTCCGCGGGCCGCGACGTGACGACCGCCGGCGAGCTCGACGGCTTGCGGATCATCCGCACGGCGCGCTCCGGTGCGCGCTTCTGGAACCTGGGGGACGTCGCGGGGCAGATGGAGGAGGCGCGGCGCGCCGCGCACGCGGTCATCCGCGCGAAGGCGTGATGCCGGCCGGCTCGCCCGGAGGCGCGCCGGGCGGTCAGGACACCGCGGCGGTGGCCGGCTGGTCGACGTCGGTCAGGTCGACCACCAGACCTTCCATGGACGCGATCACCTCGAGCGCGGAGCCGCGCTCGGCGACGACCTGGCGGCAGTGGGCCAGCTTGCGGTCCACCGACTCGTCGTCGTGCATCGGGTCGTGGGAGAAGAGCGCCAGACGCCGGGCGCGGGCCGCCATGGCCACCTCGACCGTGTCGAGATAGCAGCTATGGCCCCAGCCCATCTTCGTCTTGTACTCGTCCGGTGTGTACTGGGCGTCGGCGATGACGAGATCGGCGTCCGCGAAGAGGCTCACCAGGCCGTTGTCCCGGTGCCGGCCGTAGAGGGCCGCGTCCGCGCCGTCCTCCGACGCCAGCCGGGCCAGCAGGTGGCGGTACGGCTCGTTGTCGGGCGCGTACACGACGACCCGGCCGTCGAC
>CAZBDL010000302.1:0-4949 GCA_964490525.1 uncultured Victivallales bacterium
CGTTCGGCGACCCAGGCTGAGGTGACGCTGGGCTTCAGCTCGACCTCGGTTGCCGAGAACCCCAAGGCCTGGCGGGTGGTCAGCCCTGACGACGCAGACTACGCCTACGAACAATTCGTGACGCCGGCGAAGGCGACCGTTACCAAGACGGTGGAGATCGAGGGGCCGGAAGGCTGTCCCTTCCCCAGGTTCGAGCGCCGCGTCGTCGTTCTCGACCTGCCCTACCCCATGAAGCCGGGCAAGCGCTACGACATCATCGCCCATGGCGCCGAGGGCGCCATGGTGACGGGGGCCAGGACCGCTGCCGGCTTCGTCTTCGACGGCCCGGCCCCGGCCTCAGCCGACACGGACGTCGACCTTGCCGTCCTCGGCCTGCGCACTCTCGAGCCGGTCGGCAACGGCGTGGTCATGCTGGAGTTCGGCCCTGCCTTCACCGCCGCCGCCGCGTCGCGCCCCGAAAACTACCGGTTCAGCATCAATGGCGCGCCGGCCCGGGTCGTCAACCTCGGCCGGATCAGCAAGGTCGACACCTATCTGCCCACCGGCTGGCCCTTCCCGGCGATCCCCATGCACGAGGTCTTCCTCCAGCTCGATCCGGTCTTCGGGGAGGGCGACCGGATCGCGGTGGAGGTGACGCCAGCGGTGACCACCGGGGCCCGCGACGCCACCCTTGTCTTCGCCGCCACGGCAAGCCAGAGCAACGCCATCAAGGTCAACCAAGTCGGCTACCTGCCGGACGGCCCCAAGATCGCCTATCTGGGCCGCTGGCTGGGCTCCTTCCCGGAGCTCAAGGAGCCGGCCGCCGACAGCCCGGAAACTGCGGGGGATGCCCCCGTCACGGCCGACTTCTGGGCGGAACTGACCGAGTCCTCCGGCGAGGCCCAGGACGCGCCCGGGGCCGACGCCGCCGAACCGCAGCCCGGCGCGGCCGCCCCCCTTGGCCGGCCCGTCATGGGGCCGGCCCTGGCCTTCCCCTCCCCGCCCCGGTTCCATCTGATCCCCGAAGCTGGTGGAAACCCGGCCTTCAGCGGCACCGCCCGTCTCGTTCACTGCGCAGGGACCCCCGACGGCGGTGTCCTACAGGCCGACCACTCCGGCGAGAACGTCTATCACCTCGACTTCAGCGCCTTCACGGCCCCCGGCCGCTACTTCCTGAGCGTGCCCGGGGTCGGACGCAGCCTCCCCTTCGCCATCGCCGAGGACGTCTATCGCGACGCCTTCGGGAAGCAGGCGCACGGCCTCTTCGTCCAGCGCTGCGGCATCGCCCTCGCCCCGCCCCATTCCGAATGGCGGCGCCTAGCCTGCCACGGCCGTGGCCTGACCGTCACCACCCAGGTCCGCAGCCATCGCCATGAGATCCACTTAGACCTGCCGAAGAAGACCGTCTACCGCCCGGCGAGCGACACCGACAGCCCGGCCCTCAAGGCCTTGGACGATGATCCGGCCCTGTACGCACGCTATCCGCTGGACGGCGACTTCCGCGACTCATCCGGGCAGGGGCGGCATCTCCAGCCGCTCGGTCCCCAGGCCCGGTTCACGGCAGCCGACCCCAAGGCTTTCCGCCAAGGGCAAATCTATGGCCCCACGCTCGATGGCGACGGCAACGGCGCCGCCCTCGACGCCCCTGTGGACATTGCCGGCGGCCTCAGCGTCTGCTTCTGGTTCCGGAAGGACGGCCGGGCAAAGTTCGACGCCTTCTTCAGCCTCGGCGAGACGCCCGCCACCCGCTTTCAGCTCAACGCCTCATGGGGCGTCCCGATGCTCATGGCCGGCCAGGGCGGGGCAAGCCTGCCCTGCGCCAGGATGGGCCGCCCCAGCGACGGGACCTGGCACCATCTCGCCGCCACCCTCGACCCGGCCGGATCCTCCCCGCGCCGACTGACCCTCTACGACAACGGGGTCGCCATCTCGGGCGACGTCGTCGGCGACATGGACGCGTCCATCCTCGGGCCGCTGCGCCTCGCCACCATCCGCGGCGAGGAGGCGGGCGGCGCCTTCTTCGCCGATGTCCGCATCTACTCACGGCTCCTCGCCCCGGCCGAGATCAAGGCCCTCGCCACGCCCGCCCCCGCCGAGCGTCCCGTGGTCATTGGCGCCCATGGCGGCCACCACGACGCTGGCGACTACAATCCCCGCTCCCACCTTGATGTCGCGCAGGTGCTCATGGACGCCTACGAAATGGCGCCGCGGAAGTTCCACGACGGCCAGCTCGCCATTCCGGAGCGGGACAATGGCCTGCCCGACATCCTCGACGAGGCGGCCTGGGCCCTGCGGCTGTGGATCGGCCTGCAGGCCGAGGACGGAGGCGTCCACAACGGCACCGAGTCGGACGGCGACCCGAACTTCATCCAGACCGCCGAGCTCGATCCCAAGGGGGACTACGCCTATGCCAAGGACGCCGAGGGCTCCCTGCTCTTCGCCGGCGCCATGGCCCAGGCCGCGCGCCTCTGGCGGGCCAACGGCAAGAACGCCGAGGCCGCGGACTTCCTCACCAGGGCCGTCCGGGCCTACGACTGGGCCGCAGCCAACCCCATGAAGCCGTTGGACGCCAATCACTTCGGCTACCATGTCGCCCCGCCGAAGGCCTATGCCGCCGCCCAGCTCCTGCACACGACCGGGGAAGCGCGCTACAACCGCGACTTCCTGGACGCCGCCGTCTGGACGCGCAAGCCCGACGCCGAGCTCGATGACTACGGCAAGTACGACCTGCGCGACGCGGCCTGGGCCTACGCGAAATGTCCCGACGCCGCGGTCGACGCCACCGTACGCGACCACGTGCGCCGCGCCATCGTCAGGCGCGCCGACACCTTCATCCGCCTCTGCTCCCCCCAGGCCTATGCCTTCATCCGCCATCCCTGGGCCCCCATCACCTGGGGCACCGGCGCCTACCAGAACTGGCTCGCCCCCCTCGCCCAGGCGCACCAGCTCACCGGCAACCCCCAGTACCGGCAATGGATCATCCGCACCTGCGACAACACCCTCGGCGCCAACCCCCTCAACCGCAGCTACATCGTCGGGATCGGCTCCCGCACCGTCCGCGCCCCCCTCCATTCCAGCCGCTACGGCCAGTCCGGCGAGGTCTGCCTCGGACAGCACGTCCAAGGGCCAAACCAGCGGGGCGAGGGCTATCAGGTCAAGGAGACCGCCCATCCCCCCATCCGCGAGGACTTCGCCTGCCTCCACACCTTCGTCGACTGCCACTTCGCCATCGCCATGGACGAGGGCGGCTCCAGCGCCCAGGCACAGAGCATGGCCATCTTCGGCCTGCTCTTGCCCGACCGGCAGTGACCACCAGCCACCGCCAGGATCATCCGACGGATCCAGGCAAGCGCATGATCCTGGCGCATGCATTGAGCGCCGTACTCCCCGCCGCCGCGCCGAAGATCAAGCCCCCGCCTCGGCGATGCGCCGGGCGAGGGTGTCGCGGGAGAGCGGGCTGAAGCCGCCCTTGAGGAGGACGTCGATCGCGGCGTCGGGCTGGGCGAAGCGGAAGACGATGATGGCGCGGTCCGGGGAGCGATGGGTGAAGGCGTACATGTACTCGATGTTGATCCCGGCCGCCTGGATCGCCTCGAGCACCTCGGCGAGGCCGCCCGGACGGTCCGGGACCTCGACGGCGACGACCTCGGTGAGCCGGGCGACGAGGCCGTCGGCAGCGAGCACGGCCATGGCCCGGGCATGATCCTCGATGAGGAGGCGCAGGACGCCGAACTGTCCGGAGTCGGCGAGGCACAGGCTGACGATGTTGAGGCCGGCGTCGGCGAGGACGCGGCAGGCGTGGCCGAGCTGGCCGGGATGGTTCTCGAGGAAGACCGAGATCTGCAGGAGCTTCATGGCTGTTGCCCTCCGGTTGCGGTGCGGCGGTCGATGACGCGCTTGGCCTTGCCTTGGCTGCGCTCGATGGTCTGCGGCTCGACCAGAGTGACGCCGACGCGCAGGCCGACGATCCGTTCGATCGCCTCGCCAAGGCGGCGGCGGAAGTCCTCGAGCCCGCGGATCTCGTCGGTGAACCATGCCGGGGTGACCTCGACCTGGACCTCGATCTGGTCAAGCCCCTTGTCGCGGGTGAGGACAATCTGATAATGCGGCAAGGTGCCCTCGACGGCCATCAGCGCGGCCTCGATCTGCGAGGGGAAGACGTTGACGCCGCGGACGATGAGCATGTCGTCGCTGCGCCGTCCGATGCGGCGGATGCGGCGCAGGGTGCGGCCGCAGGGGCACGGCTCGGTGAGGATGGCGGTGATGTCGCGGGTGCGGTAGCGGATCATCGGCATGGCCTGCTTGGTCAAGGTGGTGAGGACCAGCTCGCCCTCGGCCCCCGCCGGCAGGACCGCGCCGGTCTCCGGGTCGATGATCTCCGGATAGAAGTGGTCCTCGAAGACGTGCAGGCCCTGCTGGCAGGGGCACATGCTGGCGACGCCCGGGCCGATGATCTCGCTCAGGCCGTAGATGTCGTAGGCGCGCAGCCCGCCCATGGCCTCGAGGCGACGGCCCATCTCGTCGGACCACGGCTCGGCGCCGAGGATGGCGGCGCGCAGCGGCAGGGCGGGCACGTCGATGCCCATCTCGGCGGCCCGCTCGAGCAGGTGGGCCAGGTAGCTGGGCGTGCTGCAGATGGCGGTCACCCAAAAGTCGCGCAGCACCAGGATCTGGCGGTCGGTGTTGCCGCCGGAGGTGGGGATGACGGTCGCGCCCAGGGCCTCGGCGCCATAATGCGCGCCCAGCCCGCCGGTGAAGAGGCCGTAGCCGTAGCTGTTCTGGACGATGTCCCCCGCATGCAGGCCGCACGCCAGCAGGGTGCGCATCATCACCTCCTGCCAGAGGGCGATGTCCTCGCGGGTGTAGGCGACGACGATCGGCTTGCCCGTCGTGCCGCTCGAAGCATGCAGTCGTACGATATCCGCCAGCGGACTGGCGAACAGCCCGAACGGGTAGGTGTCACGCAAGTC
>CAZBDL010000303.1:0-4928 GCA_964490525.1 uncultured Victivallales bacterium
GACTTGACGTCGCGGCCGATGATCACCAGCCCGTCGGCCCGGCAGTCGACGTGGACGGGGATCGCCTTGGCCCCGCCATGGGCTTGGGGCAGGATGTAGTGGCCGGCGTCGGCGGGAACCTCCTCTGCGGCCGCCGCGGCGAGGGATTGCTTCTGGTTCTTGAGCTTGGCTGCCTGATCCTGCAGCTGGCTGAGCTTGTCGCGCAGGGCCTGGTTGGCCGTGTCCAGCTCCCGGTTGCGACGGGCAAGGTCGGAGACCTGGCCGGCGATGGCGTGGTTGTCCCCGGCCGCCGCCTGCATGGCCGCATCGTGGTCGGCCACGGCCTGGTCATGGGCGGCCTGGGCATCGGCCAGTTGCCCGGTGAGGTCGGCGACCTGCTGGCCGGCGACGGTGGCCTGGTGGGTCCATTCGGCATGCGCGACGGCCCCGGACAGGTTGAGCACCGCCATGATCAGGATGAAGAGCAGAACCCCGATGGTGGTGGCCAGGATGTCCACGAACGAGAAGTTGAAGAGCTGGACCTGACGCCGCTTCTTCATGGTTCCCTCCTCCCCGGTCAGCGGCCCTCTTTCAGGATCTGCCGCAGCTCGCCGGCGATCTGGCGGGGCAACGAGGAGACCGCGCGGATCATGGCCTTCTCGACCTGGCTCTCCAGCGGAGGCACCCACAGGCGGTCGAGGATGTTCTCGATGCAATACTCCTCGATGCGGCTGAGCAGCTTCTCCTCCCAGCGCTGGAAGAGGGTGAGCCCGAACATCAGGATGGCGCTCATGACCAGGGCGATGAGCGTGGTGTCGAAGGCTGTGCCCAGCCCCAGGGTGACCTTGCCGAGGGCGGTCTGGATGGCGGAGAGCCCGCCCTCGCCGGCCGAGCCGGCCGCCCCGATGACCGCGCTGAACCCTGCGACCGCGGCGCTGATGCCCAGGACCGTGCCGAGGAATCCCAGGATCGGCACCAGCGCGATGATGAACTTCAGGAAGGAGTAATTCGACTCCATCGACGCATCGTCCATCTCCGCCTGGTACTTCAGCAGGTCGTCCACCTTCTCCGCGCTGCCCAGCAGCTTGAACCGCACCAGGGCGTGCCAGATCCGGTTGGTCAACAGGCGACTGCGCTCTCCGGCCGAAAGCCGCTTCAGCTTGCGGATGTACTGCAGGGCGTCCTCCTGGCGGATCAGCGTGCCCTCCTCCAGGGTCAGGAGATCCAGCGAGAACGCCTTCTCCTCCAGGCGGATGCGGGGTATCTTCAGCAGCAGGATGGCCACGCCCCAAAAGAAGAACAGGGTGGTGGCGTACTGCACCGGCCCGCGGTCGCAGAAGACGTCGTAGACGTAGCCGCCCCGGATGCCGGGAGCCAGCAGGAGCAGGTAGAAGGCCACGGTCATCGCCAAGCCCGCCGCGCCGGCCAAGGCAAGGTTGGCGGCGGTGCCGCGCACGACCGGGGGCACGGCCTTGGGCTCCGGTTCTCGCAGGGGTGCGGCGCTGGCGTCCTGGCTCATGGGAACTCCCTCCCTCGGCAATGGTTAGGCAATGTTGAGCTGGGTCATGTGCCGGGCCTGCTCATCGATGCGCCGTTCGCTCAGGCCATGGCGCGGGACCAGGCTGACGCCCGCCTCGACGCCGACGTCGGCGGCGAGGGCGGTGACCTGGATGCGCCCGTCCTCCGTGTAGGAGAAGGTCACCTCGATGGGCGAGCCTTCCGGAAGCCCTCCGGGCAGGTTCTCGATCCGGCAGGTGCCGATGCGGATGCAGGCCTCGGGATTGCGCGCCTCGCCCTCGAGAATGTCGATGGCAAGGTTGACGCCGCCGGCGTCGGTGGCCGCGGAGAGCCCGAAGACCGCCGACCGGCGGCAGGGAATCGGGGTGTTCTTGGCGATGATGACGTGGTTCTCGGGCTGGCCGGTGTCGGGGTTTTCGATCTCGATGCCCAGGCTGTGCGAGTTGACGTCGCGATGCTCCATCGCCGCCAGTCGCTGGGCCACGCCCGCATGGTAGACCGCGCCCTCGGGGGCCTGCCGAGCATGCAATGAGGCCCCGTAGACGGCGGCCCCGAAGGCCACCGCCAGATCCAGGTCCAGGCTGCTGTCCGGCGGGTGTCCGGTGACCTTTTCGATCATTTCGCGGACCATGACCATGTTGCTCGAGCCGCCGACCAGGATGACCCGGTCGATCTCCCGCCAGGTCAGCCCGGCATCCATGATCAGCAGCTCCATCGTCGTCTGGGTGCGCAGCAGCAGGTCCGAGGTCAGGTCGCGGAACATGTTGCGGTCGATGGTGATGCGCAGGCTGTGGCCATGGCACGACAGGGGCACGCTGACCGAGGCGCGCCGGGTCAGTGCCCGCTTCGCCTCCTCCACCCGCTGCACCAGTTCCTGGTAGGCGACGTCGTCCTCGCGGGGATCGATGCCCGCCTGGCGGACGAATTCGCCGGCCACATGGTCGACCAGCCGCGCATCCCAGTCCTTGCCCCCGAGCTTCACGTCGCCGTCGGTGGCGATGGTGACGAACTCGTTTGGCCCGACGAAGCGCATCAGGGTGGCGTCGAAGGTGCCGCCCCCCAGGTCGTAAACCAGGATTTTCGCCCCTGGCCGGATCTGGTCTCCGGCCTGGTAGCAGTACCAGATGGCGGCGGCGGAGGGCTCGTTGATGATGGCGGCGACCTCCAGCCCCGCGATGCGGGCCGCATCCTGGGTCGCCTTGCGCCGGGTGTCGTCGAAGTAGGCCGGCACCGTGATGACCGCCGTGGCGACGGGCCCCACCTTTCCTTCCGCATCTTGCTTGAGCTTCTTCAGGACCATGGCCGACAGGGCCTCCGGGCGCATGTCCTGGCGGTTCACTTTGCGCTCGTACCGCTCCTGCCCCATGTTCCGCTTGAAGCAGGCGGCCATCCGCGCGGGCTCCAGCAAGGCGGCCCGCGCCGCCTCCTGGCCGACCAGCACCTCGTGGTCGTCGAAGAACACCACCGACGGCGTGGAGAGCCCCCCCTCGTGGTTGGGGATGACCTCGACCCGCCCCGACTCGGTCATGTAGGCGATTTCCGAGTACGTCGTGCCGAGGTCGATGCCGACGTTGATGCCCTTCTTCACGGCGGCGCTGCCCGCCTGCAGCCTGACGGATGACGGCCCCCCCTGGGCGGCGGCAACGGCATCCCTCACCTCGGCCAGGCTGATCAGCCGTGTCTGCGCAGGCATGATCGCCGACTCCCCGGGTGCCGGGCGCCGGGTGTCCGGACGGCCTCCCCCCAGGACCAGGTCGATGTCCCGGATCACCTGTTCCCAGGTGGGTTGGCGGTCGTCGGGCTTCTTCGCCATCATGGTCTCAAGCATGCTGGCGCAGGCGTCGCTCACCGCCGGATTGACCTTCTGCGGCGGCGGAAAGGGTTCGGTGATGTGCTTGACCAGAATCGCGGTCGCGGTCGCCGCATCATACGGAACCTGGCCGGTCACCAGATGGTAGAGGGTCGCGCCCAGCGAGTAGATGTCCGAGCGGGCGTCAATGTCCGCCTCGCCGCGGGCCTGCTCCGGACTCATGTAGTAGGGCGTCCCGATCATCGCTCCGGGCATGGTCAGGCCCAGCTTCTGGTCGGCGGTCTTCGAGATGCCCATGTCCATCAGCCGTGCCTTGCCCCCGCCGTCGACGATGATGTTCTCCGGCTTGATGTCCCGGTGCAGCATGCGCAGCTTGTTCCAGGCATAGGCCAGCGCCTCGGCCACCTGACGCCCGATGCCCAGCGCCTCGCCTTCCGGCAAGAACCGGTCGATGCGCAGCCGGTCGCCAAGCCCCACCCCGTCGATGAATTCCATCGCCAGAAAATGAAGTCCACGCTCCTCGCCGGCCAGAAACGACGTCACGATGTTCGGGTGGCTGAGCTTGCCGGCCAGCCGGACCTCCTGGGTGAATCGCTCGATGAAGCCCGGCGTGGCGGCAAGCCCGGGAGCGAGGATCTTTAGGGCCACCTCGCGGTCCATTGACACTTGGCGGGCCAGCCAAACCTCCCCCATGCCGCCTTGCCCCAGGCGACGCTTCACGACAAAGCCGGCAAACTCCTCGTCCGGACGCAATCCCGGTAGATCCGATGCTGATGACACCGTCGGCTCCCCTCGTCTTGGTCGTGGGCTTTGCGGTCGCCGACCACGGCTGGCACCGCAGGCTGGATCTTCCTACGTCGTTCGCCAATATACGATGGCGGGGCATGAATGCAATGCAGGGGGAGGGTCGGATTCCCTGCGTAGGATTCCCTGGGGGGCACCTTATTCACGCCCGCCTGGCGGCCTCATGAAAAAAATCATGGTCGGGTGCTTGACAAGCAAAACACTAATAAATATTAGTATTAACAACGAAAGGAGGATGGCCCATGAAGAGCCAACCGGTGAAGAAGTTCGTGGCGGGCTGCCTGCAGGCGGCGGTCTGGAAGCGGGAGTTCAAGGGGGGCGAGGGGGAGGGCGTGCGCGAGTCGTTCTCCGTCTCCCTCGAGAAGCGCTACAAGGACAAGGAGGGCCAGTGGCAGACAACCACCTACCTCGGCGTCGAAGACCTGCCCAAGGCCCGCCTGCTCATCGATGAGTCCTATCGGCACCTCAGCCTGAAGCCCGAGCAGGGACAGGCCGCCGGGGACTTTGCCCGCAGCGGCTGACCCCCGCCGGACCCCGGCGTCGTCCGCGCCATCTCGGGCGACGCCGGATGTCCGGTGGCTGGCGGACGTGTTCGTGCCCGAGACGGGATAGCAGACTTGTCCCGCCCGGGCGGGATGATGGATGGCGGGGACTGAAGACCGAAATCGACTTCGGGATCGAAAGGATGATGGATGTCAGGGACGACGATCACGGAGGTTGATGGATGGGCGGCTGGCGGGACGTGAACGTCGACGCGGGCCGTGCCGGTTTCGGCGAAACCGGCATACCTCGGCCCCGCGCCCAATTCTAATGGCAC
>CAZBDL010000304.1:0-4910 GCA_964490525.1 uncultured Victivallales bacterium
GATCACCGGGGTGAGGGGCACATCCTCGTGCGGGCCATGGTTGCCGGTCGGGACGGCGGCGATGGCGTCGACCACCTCCATGCCCTCGACGACCTGGCCGAAGACGCAGTAGCCGAAGCCCTCGGGGGAGTCGTCCTGATGATTGAGGAATTCGTTGTCGGCCAGGTTGATGAAGAACTGGCAGGTGGCGCTGTTCACTTCGGCGGTGCGGGCCATCGCCAAGGTGCCGCGGGTGTTCCGGGGGCCATGGGCGGCCTCGTTGATGATCGGGTGCATGGACGGCAGCTCGATGAAATTCGGCTCGAACCCGCCGCCCTGGATCATGAACCCCGGGATGACCCGGTGGAAGATGGTGTTCATGTAGTGGCCATCATCGACATACTTCAGGAAGTTCTCCACCGTCTTCGGCGTCTGCTCGGCAAAGAGCTCGGCCACGATGTCTCCCTTCGACGTGGAAATCCGCACCATGGCGCGTCCTCCTTTGGTAATGTCGCGGTGAATTCCGAACTTTAGTCCGGATTGCCCGCTTGTCCAGTTCGCCCGACCGGCTGGCCGGGCCGATGTTGACATCCCCCCACCTCCCGGGCCGCCGAGGCAATATTCCGCCGGACAGGAACGTTGTCTGAGGCGGAACCATGGGCGGATCTGCGATTGACATTCCCCGCCGAGGCGGTTCAGTATTGCCGGAGGATGATCATGCACCGCATTCCACGACATCGCCGCCACGAACGGGGCCAGGGCATCGCCGAGCTGTGCGTGGCCCTGATCGGCCTGAGCGCGGTGTTCCTCGGGGTGATCTTCATGCTGGCGGTCGGGCAGGCCAACATCGCGACCTTGCTGGAGGTCCGGGGCGTGGCGGATGCCGCCGCCCTTTCAGGCCAAGGCGGCGGCACCGGCTCGCCGATCGGGTGCTGGGAAGCGGGAGGGGACAGCCGGATGTTCACCAACGATGACGAGCCGATGCTCCAGATCAGCGATGCCGCCGGGCTCTACCGGAACCAGCTCCGCAGTGGGGGCTTCGACCTGGCCACCGACCTGTCCCCCGAATATGTCCCGGAGAACTTCTCGCGCGAACTGGCCAGCGAGAACATGTTCCTCGACGCCGCCAACCTGGCCCAGGGGCAGGCGACCGCCGATCCCGATGCGCTGATCTCGGTCGACGACCTGCGGCCTTGATCTACGATGGCGAGATCACCATCCGCAACGAGGCCTACATGCCCGTACTGGGCGAGGTCGGAGACTGACCCGTGCGCCTGGCCGCCAGCAAGATCATGGACCTGGATGCCGCCGTGGCATGGCGCGGGACGCTCGCCCGCGAGGGTCGGCGGCTGGCCGTGACCAATGGTTGCTTCGACCTGCTACACCGGGGCCACACCGAGTATCTTGCCGCTGCCCGTGGGGAAGGGGACGCCCTGCTCGTCCTGCTAAATGCCGACCGCTCCATCAGGGTCCTGAAGGGGCCGCAACGGCCGATCGTCGCCGAGGCTGACCGTGCCCTGACCCTCGCCGCCCTGGAGGCCGTCGATGCCGTGGTCCTCTTCGACACGCCCCGCTGCACCGACCAGCTCTCCCGGCTCAGGCCCGACGTCTACGTCAAGGGCGGAGACTATTCCCTGGCCACCATCGACCGCGAGGAGCGCGAGGCCCTCCAGGCGGCTGGTGCCCGCTTCGCGTTCATCCCCTTCCTCCCGGGCTTCTCCACCAGCGACCTGATCGACCGCATCCGCAGGCTGAGTTGACGCTGCCCCACGCCCCTCCCCTGCGCCATTCAGGCGAGGGGGATCACCCCGTCCTGGCAGAATCGCCGCGGCGGCATCCGGAAATGCCGGACAAAGGCCTTGGCGAAGGCCTCGGCGGACGGGTAGCCGAGCCGGGTGGAGATCGCCTTGACGGGCATCCCGGCCTTGACCAAGCGGGCCGCCTGGATCATCTGGCGGCGCGCCAGCCAAGCCTTGGGCGACTGGCCGACCTCGCGCGAGAAGGCGCGGGTGAAGTGCTCGCGGCTGACGCCAAGTCCCTGCGCAACCTCCGCCACCGACATCGCCCCATGGGTCAGTCCCGCCTCCATGCGGAGCAGGCCACGCTCGACCAGGGGATTGGCGGTATCCCGCCCCTCGGCGGCGGAACTTGCGGCCAGCGCCGCCACCAGTCCGAAGACCAGGCGGGCGCCCTCCCCGGGACTCATCTCCAGGCCCTGCGCCGACGCCTGGGCCCGCAGCGCCAGCAGGCCAAGCAGGGCTGGATGATCACGCCCCAGCTTCAGGCTCGGCCCGTAGCGGTCCGCCAAGTCCCGGGCCATCTCACGGTAGTTCCCCCCGCGGAACAAAAGAAAGACGAAGCGCCAGGTGGCAGTGGCCTCCGGGGGATAGAAGTAGGCGACCTCGGGGTCGTCCGCCGCGCACAGGAAGGCCGTCCCGACCGGCAACCGGTGCTCGACGCCCCGCCGCCGGATGCGCCCCTCCCCCGACAAGGTGCATTGCAGGATCGCCATCTGCTCGGAATGGCGGTAGCGCCCGTCCCAATGGTAGGCTGAGGTGTTGCGGCATTCCTCGCAGGCCACCAGCGGACACGGCAACGCCGCCAACGGCGCGCGCACCCGGATCCGCGTCCGCCACTCGTGCCCGTCGAGGGTTCGTGACGATGATGCCATGGTACCTCTTCCGGCCAAGCCGCCAACCACGCCATATATCACATAACGTCAGAGAATATCACGGGATGACGGCTTTTCAAGGTAATTTCATGCGTTAGCTTAACCGACATGGCCAAGCCATGACTGCATCACACATCATCTTTGCGGAGGTCATCCCATGATCAAGGTCGCGTTCATTGGGGCGGGCAGCATCGGCTTCACGCGGCGGCTGATGCACGATCTCCTGGCGGTGCCGGAGCTGCGCGACACGCGCTTCGCCTTCACGGACATCGACGCGCGGAACCTGGAGATGGTGACGACGCTCTGCCGCCGGGACATTGCGGCGAACCGGCTGTCGGCCACGGTCGAGGCGACTCCCGACCGGCGGGCGGCGGTGGCGGATGCCGACTACATCTTCTGCGCGGTGCGGGTGGGTGGGCTGGAGGCCTTCCAGACGGACATCGACATTCCCCTGAAGTACGGCGTCGACCAGTGCGTCGGCGACACCCTCTGCGCGGGCGGCATCATGTACGCGCAGCGCGGCATCGCCTGCATGCTCGATTTCTGCCGGGACATACGCGAGGTCGCCAAGCCCGGCGCCCTGCTGATGAACTACGCCAACCCGATGGCCATGAACACCTGGGCCTGCCTCAAGCATGGGGGCGTCAACGCCATCGGCCTGTGCCACGGCGTGCATGGCGGCCACGAGCAGATCCGCAACGTCATCGAGCTGCTCCACAACCGCGACCACGGCCATGCCCCCGGCGATGCCAGCTACGAGAAGATCGACCTGAAAGAGGTCGACATCGTCTGCGCCGGCATCAACCACCAGACCTGGTACACCCAGGTGCGCTTCCGCGGGACGGACTGGTGCCCGCGCCTGCTGGCGGGCTTCGAGGCGCATCCCGAGTACAGCCGGACGGAAAAGGTGCGCATCGACGTCCTGCGCCGCTTCGGCTTCTACTCGACCGAGTCCAATGGCCATCTTTCCGAATACCTGCCCTGGTATCGCAAGCGTCCCGAGGAGATTGGCCGCTGGATCGACACGGGCTGCTGGATCAACGGCGAGACGGGCGGCTACCTGCGCGTCTGCCTGGAGGGGCGCAACTGGTTCGAGACCGACTTCCCCAACCTGATGCAGGCGGAGCCCCCGGTCCTGGGCCCGGACAACCGCTCCCACGAGCATGGCTCCTGGATCATCGAGGCACGGGAGACCGGGCGCGTCTACCGTGGCCACTTCAACGTGCTCAACCGCGGCATCATCACCAACCTGCCGGCCGGGTGCGTGGTCGAGGTTCCCGGCTACGTCGACCGCAACGGCATCGGCATCCCGGTCGTCGGAGACCTGCCGATGGCCTGTGCCGCGTCCTGCGCCACCTCGGTCCGCGTCCAGGAGATGGCGATGACAGCGGCGGTGCGCGGCGACCTCAACCTGCTGAAGCTGGCGATGCTCCACGACCCCCTTGTCGGGGCGGTGTGCAACCCCGAGGAGGTCTGGCAGATGACCGACGAGATGCTGGTGGCCCAGGCGCCGTGGCTGCCCCAGTATGCGGCCGAAATCCCCGCCGCCGCCGAGCGCCTGCGCGATCCCGCCGTCGCCACCCGCAAGGACAATCGCGGTGCCGCCCGCCTCGCCGTCAAAACCGTCGCGGAGATGCAGGCCAACGCGGAGCAGGCCCGCCAGAACGCCCTCGCCGCCGACAAGGCTGTCGAACGCCCCCCGGCCGCCTGATCTTGTTGCGTTCAGGGCTGGACGAAGATGGCCTCGGAGGAATGGGCACGGCGCAGGCGGGCGAGGATGCGACGCTCGGCGGCGCGCATGCGGCGGCGGCCCGAAGGGTCATGGTCGTCAAGCCCCGCGGCATGGAGCAGGCCATGGACGACGTAGGTGGCCAGCTCGTCGGCATAGCGGACGTCGACGCGCTCCCGGCTGCGGGCCAGCGCGAGGTCGGGACAGACCAGGATCTCGACGGCAGGCTCGCCAGGGAGGGGAGGATCCTCGGCGCGGCGATAGTCGAAGGCGATGACGTCGGTCACCCGGTCATGCCCCAGGAAGGCACGGTTGACCTGGCGGATGGTGCGCGGCCCGACGAAGCCGAGGAGCAGGACATCGTTGTTCCCGAGGCCGCTCCCGGCCAGCTCAGCCGCCGCCGTCACCAGGGCCCGGAGCGCCGTCGCGGGGGGGCGTGGCCAGCCTCTTCGCCGCCACGAACAGATCGTCTTCATCGTCCTCCTCGTCGGGGCCGCCCTTGGGATAGACGATGCGGCCATGGAGCATGGT
>CAZBDL010000305.1:0-4906 GCA_964490525.1 uncultured Victivallales bacterium
GGCGGGCGCGGTCCACTTCCACCAGGCGGAGCGGGTGTTGCGGGAGCCGTGGGTGGGCTCGCCGTCCTCGCGCGAGGCGAGCTTCAGGTCGATGAACTCCTGGTGCCCGGGCGCGACGCGCTTGGCGTCGGCCAGGTCGTCGTTGGGCAGGACACCGCCGGTCCGCGCGAGGTTCATGGTGAAGACCGAGCGGTAGGTCCATTCGGTCTTGTGGCCGCCAAGGTCGGGGCCGACCAGGCTGTCGACGGCGATCTGGTAGGTCGTGCCGGCCGTGGCGTTGAAGGTGACCATGGCGTCGTAGTTGCGCATGGAGATGCCGGCGTTCGAGGCGATCTTGGTGAGGGCGTTGACGGCCGAGCCGGTGAAGATGCCGACCTGCATGCGCCCGCCGGTGTTCTGGCCATCGGGATTCAGGCCCAAGGCGACGAAGCGGTCGTTGAGGTAGCTGTGGATGGTGTCGACGACATAGCGCCCGCTCTCGGGGGCGGTCCACTGGTACCAGAGCGAACGGCCGCCGTTCTTGCTGATGGTCGGCTCGCCGGCTTCGCGGGTGGCGGAGAAGTTGGCGCCGGTGCGGGTGACGGCCGGGTCGGGGGGCAGGACCTCGCGGTCGGCGAAGTTGTCGTTGGGGCACTGCCAGAGGCTCAGGCGCTGGATTTCGTTCTCGCCGTCCCAGTCGGTGCCGACCATGATGTAGTAGGTCTTGCCGAGCTCCGGCAGCCAGTTGACCTCGCCCGAGGAATACCATGAGGCATACCATTTGCTGGCGCCGGGGGTGACCATGGTCAGGTCGCTCCAGGCCGGGTTGGCGACGGCGGTGCCATAGACGGCGACCACGGCGCGCATGTTGGAGAGGAACGCGGAGGCGGCCGTGCGGCGGATCTGTCCCGCGGTGGGCGTCCACTTGAACCAGAGGGTCCGGTAGGCGACCGGCGTCGGATCGTAGGAGAAGATGGTGTCGTTGTTGTGCCACGCATCGTCGGTGGCGTGATCAGGTTCGCCGGCCTCGCGCGATGCCCCGAAGTTGTAAATCTCGCGCTGGACGAAGAAGTTGGTGAGCTCCTCGGCGTTGGCCAGGTTGTCGTTGGCGGGGGGCGCGAAGGCCCGGAGGCTGAAGGTGTAGGCGCCCTGCTGCTCCACGGCGTCGCCGCCGACCTGGAAGTAGTAGGTCGTGCCGGCGGTGGCGCCGAAGGTCTGCCAGGCGTCATCGTCGATGCCGGCATCCCGGTCGCCGTTGAGGTAGGTGAGGTTGGTGATGGCGGGGGCGCCATCAAGGCGATAGATGCCCAAGGTGCTGTCGAAGGCCGTGCCGTGGGTGTCCGCCGCGAAGGTGCCCGACGCGGGCGCCGTCCAGCACAGCCAGACCGTGGCAAACATGTTGCCGGGGAGGGGTTCGCCAGCTTCGGTGGTCGCGTTGCGGTTGGAGCCCTGGTGACGGAGGGGAACGTCGACGGTCGGGGTCCCGGTCAGCTCGCAGGCCTGGTCGAAGTTGTCATGCTCGGCCGGCGTGTTGGGCTCGATGAAGACGTTGACGGACGGCATCAGGTAGCTGATGAAGCGCAGGTCGACGGCGATGCGGTAGGTGGTGCCGGCGGTGGCCTCCAAGATGGCGTAGCTGACGCCGGCGCCCGCACCCGTGTTCTGGTCGTTGGCGACGCTGACCAGGGTGTTGAGGCTGTCGCCGGTATAGATGCCGAGGGCGGTGTTGTAGTCCGTGCGCAGGGTGAAGTCGCCGGCGCTGGGTGCCGTCCAGGTATACCACACGGACTTGCCGATGCCGGCGTTGTCATGGGTGGGCTCGCCAACTTCGCGGGTGCCGTTGAGCATGTCGGCCTTGGGGATGAGCACGGATGTCGGCGAACCGGCGAGCAGGATGGTGTCGGCGAAGTCGTCGTTGGGGGTCTTCTGGACGCCCGCCAGCTTGGCGATGCCGCGCGCGTTGTCCTTGCCGTCGATCGCGATGAAGTAGTCGGTGTCCGGCTGGACCAGGAAGGACACCTCGCTCTGGGTGTTGCCGTAGGGCGCATTGTCGTTGGCCACGACCGGGGAGAGGTCGGCGAAGCCGGGGTTGGGGGACGGCGAGCTGTAGACGGCGAGGAGGGTGTCAAAGGAAGAGTAGCGGGTGCTCAGGACGATGCGCTTGTTGCCGAGGCTGAGGGCGGCGGAGTTGAACTTGAGCCAGAGGGAGCCGCCGCCGGCCTGGCCGGCATGGAGCGGCTCGCCGGCCTCGCGCGAGGCGTAGGTGTTGTCGGACTCGTAGGTGAAAGGGAAGGTCGGGATCTGGGCGGCGTTGACGAGGAGATCCTCGGCGGGCGGCCCGGCGACCTTCAGGCGGACGTAGCCCTCGGCGCCGCCTTTGCCGGCCACGGCGATGTGGTAGGTGGTGCCGGCCACGGCCTCGAAGGCCAGCTTGCTGGTGGTCAGGCCGGCCTGGTCGTCATTGGCGGCGACCAGGGTGAGGGCGTCGACCGCGCTGCCGGTGTAGACGGCGAGGACGGTGTCGAAGGTGCTGCCGGTGGTCTCGACGGCCGTCGTGCCGCTGTTGGCGCAGTCATGGCGGAACCAGACCGACGCGGCATTCGCCCCGGCGTGGAGCGGCTCGCTGGCCTCGGTGGTGGCATGGCGGTTGTTGGCACGGATGACTTGCGGGTCGAGCACTGTGGCCATCGCCGAGGCGAAGTGGTCGTTGATGGGCGCGTCAGAGGTGGTGGCAAAGGTCCCGGGCAGGTTGATCATGCGGCCGGTGGTCGTCTTCCCCTGGAGCGCGGGAATCACGCGTCCCCCGGCCATGATGCGGTTCTTCACCCCCATGGCGTCGCTGCCCGGGAATTGGGCATGGGCGAGCGCCGCCAGGCCAGCGACATGCGGCGTCGCCATCGAGGTTCCGCTCTTGACGTTGTAGGCATTGTCCGCGAGATGCCCGAGGGAATAGATCTCGTGGCCGGGCGCACCGACATCCACCGACCCGGCGCCGTAGTTGGAGAAGAACGCCAGAGCGTCGTTGCGGTCGGTCGCGGCCACCGAGAGGACGTTTTCCAGGTCATAGCTGGAGGGATAGACGGGCGTGATGTCGTTGTCGGACGCGTCGTTGGCGGCGGCGACAACGAAGAGCTGGCCGGCGTCGCGGGCGGCCGCGATGGCATCGAGGAGCGCCTGGTCAAAGCCCCCGCCGCCCCAGGAGTTGGAGGTGAGCGTGGCGCCGTTGGCGACGGCGTATTCGATGCAGGTGATGGCATCGGAGATGGCGCCGCTGCCGCTGGCGCTGAGGAACTTGAGGGCCATAACCTTCGTGCTCCAAGCCACCCCGGCCACGCCCTTGCCGTTGTTGCCGACGCCGGCGATGCTGCCGGCGCAGTGGGAGCCGTGCCCCTGGTCGTCCAGGGGGTTGCCGTTGTGCAGGATGGCGTTGATGCCATGGACGTCGTCGACATAGCCGTTGCCGTCGTCGTCGAGGCCGTTGGTGCGCCGGGGATTGCCGAGCCCGTCGAGGCCGTCCTCGCCCGGGTTGACCCACATGTTGGCGGCGATGTCCTCGTGGGTGTAGCGGACCCCGGTGTCGATGAGGCCGACCACGACATTGGGCGCGGCGGTGCGGGTGTCCCAGCCTTCCGGCGCGTCGATGTCGGCGTCGGCGGCGCCTCCGCCCTGCCCGGTGTTGTGCATGCCCCAGAGCGTGCCGTCGGCATATGCGGGATCGTTGGGCGCCGCCAGGAGGCGCTGGATCTGGTCGGGCTGGGCATAGGCCAGGGGCAGGTCGGCCAGCCTCGCCAAGGCGTCCGGAACGGCGTCGAGGGAGACCTCCGGCAGGCCGATGCGAAGGAGGCCATAATCGGTGAGCTGCTCCACGGAGACAGCGCCGCCCGCCAGCAGGATGTCCCGGGTCTCCTCAAAGGTGCGCTCCGGCGCGAGGCGCGCCAGGACACGGCTGGCCACGACCTCCGAGACTACCGTCCACTTCGGCTCGGTGTCGGGATCCTTCTCGTCGGCAACCAGGATCTCCTCGACGCGGACTGGATAGGGCAGGTCGCCCGGCTGGAAGAGGAGCAGGCGGTGCGGTGTGCCGGTCGCCGGATCGGTCTCGGCACGGACATCCAGGAGCGTGGCCCCAGGCCAACGCGCCGTCCCGGGGGAGGTCGCCGCATTGAGCATGTGGTATCGCCGCAGGAACGGATCCTTCTTCTCGGCGACGGGGAGGAGGGCAGGTGCCGCCACCGGCTCCTGGCGCACCGTCTCCCGGAGAGGCGTCTCACGAGCTGGGTCGGCCTCGTTCCGGATGTCCGGAGCGGATGCCGAAGGCGCCTCATTGATGTCTGGAAATGATGTGGCCGCAACATGGCCATGCCGTGCCGCCGTGGTTGAAGCGAGGCGGTCGGGGGAGGCCTCGCGCCCCGGAAACTCCGCGCCCCTCGCCCGAAGAGTCTCGTCATGGCGGCGGCCCATGCCTGTCCAAGCCAGCCACGCCCCGGCACCGAGGGCAAAGCCCAACAAACATGCCAACCCGATCCTTTTTGCCTTCATGGCCTTGTTCCTCGCGTGGTCATATGCCCATTCAATGGTCGATGAGATTGCCCGGCGTCTCACGGCAAGCCCGGAGACGTCCGGCCATCATGGGAGAGAACTGGAGTTGGCCTCCTTCATCATGGCATGGTTCAGGTCAGGGCGCCGTGATCAGCCTGAGCATGGTGGCGGGACTGGTGGCGTGGTCGCGGGAGACGAGAATGTCGCCGGAGCCGACCAATTTGTCCCGGTCATGATCGCAGGGATCGGCAAGGGTGGCGCCGACCTTGACGGCGGCACGGGTGGCGAGCATGTCGGAGGCGTTGACCATCGCGTCGGCGGCGCTGTTGCCGCCCTCGCCGGCGGCATTGCCGAAGTAGAAGACATACGGCGCCGCCAGGCCGGTCTG
>CAZBDL010000306.1:0-4898 GCA_964490525.1 uncultured Victivallales bacterium
AGGGTGACGTTGCTGGAGCCCATGGCGAAGGTGTTGCCCGGGCTGTAGCTGGTGCCGGAGCCATTGGCGGCGGTGTTCCAGCCGGCGAAGGTGTAGCCGGTCTTGACCAGGCTGCCGCTGTTGCCGAGGACGGTGACGGTGTCGGTGGTTTGGTAGGAGTTGCCATCGGTCGGCACGGCGCCGCCGGTGTTGGTGTTGCCGTTGTAGGTGACGGTGTAGGTTGGCTGGGTTCCGGATATGGCCACGCTCACATTGTCTAGCCCGAGGATGTGGCGGTTGGGGCCCGGGTCCGTCCAACGCAGCCACAGCTCCTTGCCCGCCCCCCAGTTCAGGGTGGTCAATTCGGCGCTGATGCCAGCCACCCGGTTGGCCGGGGCATTCCCATCCAGGGCGGTGCTCGTGCCTGGCGCGATCACGGGGGCATTGCCGTTCAGGGAGGAAGCCGCCGTCCATCCGGTGGTGATGGCCAGGCTCCCTTCGCCACTGTTGAAGATCTGGTATGCGACGGTCCAGCCGTCCGCGCCATCCGGTGAAATTGCCCGCCATTGCTCCAGGTCATAGCTCACCTGCAGGGCGTTGACGGTGGCGCCGGTGTCGTTCTTCAGGGCCAAGGCGAAACGGATCGCGTTCTCGGGATTGTCCGTTTCCGTTTGGCAACCCAGGGCGCGCTCCGTGGAGCCGGGAGACCCCAGGCTCAAGACCATGTCTTGCTTGGGCCCGCTGCCGTCCCAGAAGGTCTGACTGGAGGGGATGCTGCCGTTGCCGCTGAGAGAGCCGTGCCAGCCCGGGAAGGTTGTCCCGTTGCCCCAGGCCGTGGAATTACCGTTCACTGGCGCCGGTGTCACGTCGAAGGTTTGCGCATGGGAAGGCGAGCCAAGGGTCAAGGAGACCGGGTGGGTTTCCTCCGGCGGGGCGTAGTCTGTCAAGCTCGCCAGCAGCGTCAATTCCTCCTGTGCCAGGGCCCGCTTGAAGATGGCGAGTCCGCCCAGGCGGCCACGGAAGGCGTTTTGCATCTGCCCGGCATAAACGTTCCTGCCGACAGTGAATGGAGATCCGTTGTTGCCCAGGCCATCCGGGTAGGCGTAGGGATTGCGCGAGCCGTTGGGCTCCAGGACCCCGTCGACATAGGAGCGGGCATGGCTGCCGTCGTACGACATGGCAACCATCTGCCATCTGCCCAGCGGGACATTCTGCCCGCTGATCGAATAATCGTTGTTGAACGGGCTGCCCGGCGAGTTGTTGCCATGGATGGAGACATGGCCATTGACGGAGGGGCTGCCATTCAGCCCGATGAAGAGGCCATACTGGCGGTCGCCTTCGCTGTATTCCGGATCGTTGCCTTCGTCCCATTTTCCGGCGACAAAGCCATGGCTTCCGCTGATGGCCTTGACCCAGGCGACCACAGTCACATGCTCGCCATGCGGACCGTCCTTATAGAGGTTCAGGGCCGGCACGGAGGAGCTGGCGGCCTCGAAGTGACCGGTGGTGGTCCAGCCGAAGTCCGCGGCGCCGCCGAAGGGGCCGTCGGCCACGCGGGGGATGGTGCCGCCAAGCTCGCTCAAGGCATAGTCGTAGGCGGTCAGGGAAACGATGGCGCCGCTGGCCTCGCTGAAGTCCCAGAAGCAGACCAGGTCCGGCATGGCGAGCACCGAGTCATGGGGCTCTGCCGCCAAGGCGGGAAGCCACGGTGCGCAGAGGGCGATCATGACCAGGGCCGTTTTCCGAATGGCATTCATCTTGCCCTCCAGGGGTGTTGGCAACGACCGATGCGCATGCACCGGATCATGGCCTTTGTTTTTTTGGGAAGAGGGTGGCCCAATGGCTAGAACTGGCTCTTGGGGCGGCCGTCGTTCGGCTTCGGCCCGTCCTCGGGGGTGGCGAGGTCCTGGCGCTGCCAGGCGCGGACATAGTCGATGACGAAGTCGGACGGCAACTGGGCGGAGTCGAGCGGGACGTTGGCCCAGCCGCCGGAGACCATGTAGAGGATCATGTAGGACTGGACCGAGGCGATGCGCTCGTGCTCCCAGCGGGCGATCTCCTCGCCGTTGCCGTAGAAGACGGCGCTGCCGGGCGTCCAGAGCAGGCCGATGGTGAAGAAGCCGTCCTTGTCCGTCGGCACATAGATGTTGCTGCTGCCGATGGCCTTGTGGTCCTTCTCGTAGCCGTCCCAGTGCATGGCGACGTTGAAGCGGTAGGGGCCCCAGGCGGTGAGGTGCTCCATGATGTCGAACTCCATGCCGCCGCTGTGGGTGCTGGCGCGCTTCCACTGCGGGTTGACATTGTGGTCGGGGTCGCCGCCGCGGTCGGGCATCATCCAGAAGGCGGGCCACAGGCCGGGGCAGGTCGGCAGCTTCATGCGCGCCTCGAAGTAGCCGTAGCGCTGGGTCCACTTGCCGTAGGTGTCCGCGTAGCCGCAGGCGAAGTCGGTCTTGGCGACCGGGCTCTTGTCCTCGGGGTCGTCATTGTGGAATCCCGTCTTCTTCTCGTAGCGCAGGTGCAGCTTGCCATCCGTGACGATGGCGTTGTCCTTGGCGAAGTGCGTGCGCTTGTCCCAGAAGTTGCTGGTGTAGATGTTCCAACGCTGCAGGTCGATGGCCTCGCCCTCGAAGGTGTCCTCGAAGGTCATGGTCCAGTCACCCGCGACGGGCGGGCGCGTGCCGACCCAGTCGGGCAGGACGACAGGGGTGGCCGCGGCAACGATGGCGGCCACTTCGAAGCGCACCGACGCCTCGTTCTTGTCCACGAGCAGGGTCACGCCGGTAACCCGGGCACTGTCGAACCGGGCGCCGGTTCCCGTGACGCCGCCACTGTGCTTGTCCTTGGGATCGGACACGCCGACCCAGGGCTTGGCGGCGACGAAGGAGGCGGCGATCGTGGTCTCGGCCCCGGAGGCCAAGGGGGCGGCGGCGGCAAAGGTGTCGGAAGGGCCGCCATGGCTCTCCAGCCGTACGCGAGCTGTGGCCGCAACCGTACCGGCGTTGCGGAGGGTGACCTTGACCTCGTGGTGCAAGCCCAGGTTCCATACGCCCATGGCGGGCTTGACGACGACGGAGCCCGGCTTGCCGGCAGGCACGTCGACGACGAGTCGCTGGCCTTCGCCCAAGGCCGTCTGCGCCCCGTCCTTGGCCTCGACCTTGGCGGGCGGATCAAGCGTGACGCCCGGGCCGAGGATGATGCCGCCCGCGGGGCGGACGACAACGGCGTTCGGATCGATGGGCGGCTTCTCGCCGGCGGCCCCCCCGGCCTGGATATCCTCGAGACGGAAGCTCCTGTCCTGTTCTGATTTCTCCAGGAAGAAGAGGAGCCTGGTCACCGCTCCGGGGTCGAGCTTGTAGCCGGGCTTGTAGCCGTACTGGTGGCCGAAGATGACCTTCACCTCCTTGGTCTCGCCCGGCTTAAGCCAAATCGGCTCCGTGTTCCATGGCTTGTTCTGCCACGGCCCCTCATTGTCGACGCGCAGGTTCACCGAGATCTGGGCGTCGCCGGTGTTGGTGACCCTGGCCTTGGCATGGCCCCACGGCGAGAGATCCCAGGATGCGCCCTGGGCGGGGACAATGGCGAAGCCAGGATAGCCGGCGGGGCCGCCCTTGACCAGGACGTCGATGCCCCCGTCCTTCGGGGTCGCGGTCACCCCGTCCTTGCCGTCGACGATCTTGCCGGCGGAATGGACGGGATCGGCCACGAAGAGGTACTTTGGCGCGGCCGCCGGCGCGTCCTGCGCGGGAGCGACGGCAGGAGCGAGCAGGCAGGCCGTCAGGGCCATGGTCAACAGCCTGTCGCGATGGGTGCTTGCCTTCATCCTCATTGTCCTTTCTGGGGTTCGTCTGGCATTGTCGTGCAGTCCCGCAATCTTTGGGTGGAAGGCGTTGGTCACCTAAGCTGGGTGCGTATCTCACCCCTGAGGTAGCTGGCCGTGATGTTCGCGGTCTGATCCACCCGCCCGTCCATGAACAGGAGGTTGCACTTGTTGATATGCCGGTGGGAGCCGTTGTACTCGCCCGAAGTGATCCTCCAATGCTTGAGGGTGCTCGATTCTGTCGTGTCCGCAAGGACGAGGACAATGCCCGGCTTTTCCGCCATGGTGATTGGCCGGTATGGCCGGTCGCTTTGCGTTCTCGGCGGATCGTAGCGATAATCCAAGGCCTCGTTGAAGTTCGGGATGGGGACGGCCGTCCTGCTGTAGCCGATTCCCAGCGAGATCTTTGAGCTGCCCTTGTACCGCATCTTGAACACCGGGCAGAACGGGACGTCGTTCGTCGGGGTCTGCTCCTGCTCGGAAAAGTCTGAGCAACCGATGGTCTGGTTGCCGAAATACTGTCCGAGCAGGATGTTCGAGAACCATCGCACATACATGGGGTTGGCGCTCCTGGTCACGCCCTTCCACGTGTAGGTGGAGTACAGGTTGGTCCACGGCGGGTAGTACCGGTTGGCGTCATTCGCATAGTTGCCAAACGCCAGGCCGAGCTGCTTCATGTTGGACTTGCATACCGTGCTGTAGGCCATTTCCTTGGCCGCGTTCAGGGCCGGCAGCAGTAGCGATGCCAGGATGGCGATGAGCGCGATCACCACCAACAGTTCGAGAAGGGTGAATCGCCCTGAACGCCGTCGGCCACGCCGGGCGGCTTCGCCGGGCACCATTGCCCTGCGCATGATGTCCGCGCCGTTCGGCAAATCGACGCCTGCGGGCCTCGGCAAACGCTGGGGAAGTCCATTCATGTCGAGCTCCTGTCGTTGATGAAAGGGGAAGGGTGTTTTGCGTTCACTTGGATCCGGGCTGCATGCTGTCGTTGCCCGATCCATGCGGTTCGCTGGCGAAGGCCAGCTTGCCGAGGGTGACCTTGACGTCCTTCTCGCCCTGCGTCCAGGCATGGATCATGACCTCCCAGACGACGCCGGTC
>CAZBDL010000307.1:0-4896 GCA_964490525.1 uncultured Victivallales bacterium
CCAGGAAGTTCACCGCGAACTCGATGTCCACCGGATAGTCGTACGCGCCCGCCAGCGTCGCCAGCATCTCGCGCATCCGCGGCAGGAAGGCGCCTCCCGTGAGCAGCGGGTCGAAGGTCAGCATGCGGCTGAAGGGGGGCGGCAGCCCATGTTCCCGCGCCCGCTCCTCCAGCGCCCGGTGGCGCGGCGCCAGCAGGTCCAGCGGCAGGGCCGGACAGGCCGGCGCGACCTCCGCAAAGGGCAGCGTCGCCTGGCGGTTGCCCGCCAGGTCGAGCACGTCCACCTGACGCTGGCTGTAGCGCGCCAGGGCGTCCTCCGACGACTCCGGGCGCAGCAGCGGTTCGTTCAGGGCGACGATTCGGGTGTAGTCGTCGCCGACCCGGTCGACGGCATGCGTGCCGAGCCCGCAGACCAGGCGCAGCACCCCTGCCTCGGCCTCGATCCGCGGATTCCACACGAACGGGTTGAAGGAGTAGCCCACCCCCGCCAGGTGCGGGAAGTAGAGCTGGCCATGGAACTCCCCGGAGACCCGCTGCACGAGCAGCGCCATCTGCTCGTCCTGGTCGAGCAGCCCGCGGTGCGCCCGGTAGGTCAGCGCCTCCCGGCTCATCGTGCTCGCATACACTGTCCGCACCGCCTCGATGAACTTCGCCAGCCGCTCGCTCGGCGTCCCCTGGTTGGCGCAGAACACGCTCTCGTATTTCCCCGAGAAGGCGTTGCCGTAGGCGTCCTCCAGGATGCTGCTCGAGCGCACGATGATCGGCGACTGCCCGAAGTAGTTCAGCATCTCCCGGAATTGCTCGATGATGTCCTCCGGGAACTGCCCGGCCAGGATCCGCGCCCGGATCTCGTCCGCCCGCGTGAAGTCCAAATCGTTCGCCCGCAACTGACGCCGATCCCACCAGCAGCCGTTGGTGATGATGTACGTGTAGTACACGTCCGAGCCCACGAAGAACGAGTCGTGCGTCTCGAGCAGGTCCTCCCATTGCCCCGACGACGCCCGCAGGATTGCCCGCGCCAGCAGCATCCCCGTTGACTTCCCCCCCACTAGCCCTGTCCCCACCATGCGCTTGCCCACCGCGATCAGGTCGTCCATCGTCAGGTACCGGCGGCACAGACCGAAAAGCGCGTCCTCGCGGGTCAGGATCATGCGGATCAATTGCCCCTTCAGCGATTCGATCCGTCCCGGGATGCGCAGGTTGCGGATCGTCTCCTCGTTCATCTTCTGCGCCTCGATGAACGTCTCCGCCCAGATGTCCCGCCGGTCAACGTTGAAGTCCAGCCACGGCTGCGGCACCTTCGCCAGGATGCGCGAGACGATGATGCTCTGCGTCACCGGCTCGAAGGCGTCGTCCGCGCAGCTGTGCAGCGCGTACATCGACGGCGAATGCCGGCTCGGCGCGTGCGCGTTCTGCACCTTGATCGGCAGCAGGTAGCGCTCCGGCCCGCTGCGGAACACGTCCAGCACCACCTGCGCCGTCTGGTGGATCGCCTCCACCGCGAACGGCGTGTGCTGGTGCTTCGAGAGCATGAAGTAGGCGATCGTGTCGAACAGGAACAGGTACGGACAAGCCAGCATGAAAAAGTTCCCCAGCATCCGGTCGCTGTACCAGTCCACCGACAGCTCCGAGAGGCAGTCGAAGACGTAGCATGCCCCCGGCCCCTCCTCCTCGATGACGCTGAAGATCGCCGCAATGAACGGCTCGAACCCGGCCTGCGCCTCGAGCTGCACGCGCCGCGCCCGGATGTCCGCCGGCAGCAGGTCCCGGTGCTGCGCGAAGCGGAAGTAGATCAGCGGCTTGCCCTCGCGGTTCACGTTCCGGCAGTACGGCAGCAGGAAGTGGACGTAGTCCTCCAGCTCCTCCATCTGCCAGACCACGTTGTCGCCCCGCACCAGCCCATGCAGGACCCGGTCCAGCGCCGGCATCCCGGTGCTGAAGGTCAGCTTGTCGACGTCGCCCATCGTGCCATCCCTCGCGTGCTGCTGCGGTTGCCCGGCGCAGCCATAATAGAGGTCGTTTCCGCCCTCCGTCAACCCGCCCGCCACTGGCATTTCGCCCTCTGCCCGCTATGGTACCCCCCTTGCCCATCCCCGACGTGCCGAAGTGGCGGAACTGGCAGACGCGCTAGACTCAAAATCTGGTGGTGGTAACATCGTGTGGGTTCGAGTCCCACCTTCGGCACCAACTTCCCCCCCGGTGGGACGAGGGTCGAGCTTGCCACGCCGTGGCGTGGTCCCACCTTCGGCACCAACTTCACCCCCGGTGGGACGAGGGTCGAGCTTGCCACGCCGTGGCGTGGTCCCACCTTCGGCACCAATCCTTCCGTAAGACCGATCGGCAATATTCATCGACGGAGGTCAGCATGGGCATCCCTGGCAAGGCGATTGGCAAGGGGCAATGGAATGCATGGCGCACGGTCGCCAAAGCCTTGGCCGTGGCGACATCGGGCGTCATGGCGCAGGCGGTCCACGCTGACAGTTGGGCCAAGCATGTCCCCAGCCTCCTCGGGGATGTGTTGAGCTGGAACTCAGTGGCGGTGAACGAGGAAGGAAGCCGCATCGCCGCCTGCAGCTATGTCAGCCTGCTGGGCCTGGGATTTGAGGAATGCTTTGTCTACCTGTCGGACGATGCCGGCGCCACCTGGACCCGCCACGACCCGGCTGGCGGTGGCGGCAACCGATACCTGGCCGCTGTGGCCATGGACGCCTCCGGTGACAAACTGGTCGCGGGCGCCGACGGTGATTATCTCTACACCTCCATCGACGGCGGGGCGACGTGGGTGCGGCGCGAGCCCGCCGGCCCGGGCATGGCCAAGCCCTGGAGTCACGTGTCGATCAGCGCCGACGGAGCGAAGATGGCCGCATGTGCGGCAGAGGACGGATTCATCTACATCTCCGCCGACGACGGCATGACCTGGACTAGCGCCATTGCGGCAGGAAGCGCCTTCTGGCGTCAGGTGGCCTGGAGCGCGGACGGTACGGGGATCGCCGCCGCCAGCGACACGGCCATCGCCTCCTCCGCCGATGGCGGGACCACCTGGACGATGTGCGACCCTGACCCGGGCCTTGCCCGGAGATGGACGTCCATCGCCACGAATTCGGATGGCACCGTCCTGTTGGCCAGCGATGCGACCTTCCAGGACGGCGAATTCAAGGGCTTCCTCTGGACGTCCGCAGACGGTGGTGCGACCTGGACGAAGCGCGAACCCGATGGCGTCGGTGTGGGAAAGACTTGGCGAGAGGTCGACATGAGCGCTGACGGTGCCATGATGATGGCCTGTGACGACGCCAACCTGCTCGTCTTGTCGTATGATGGCGGGGCCAGCTGGGCGAAGCCGGATCCCGTCGGTGAGGACTCCGGCAGCGCCTGGCGTGGCGTGGCCATCAGCGGGGATGCCTTGTTTCTGGCGGCTTCCGGGGACTTCGGCAAGCTCTATACGCGTCCGCTCTCCTCCGTGGTCGCCGACCCGTTCTTCAACATCGAATACTTGTTGCCGCAGACCTTGAGCAAAGAGCACCTCAGCCGGTTCCTGTCCATGGGGCATCCGGAATACCATCTTGACGGTTGGTTCTTCTTCGGCAACCTGATCGAAGGCCGCGGGACGCCTGTGACAGAGGACGTCAGCACATTCTTTATCTCCATCCAGCGCAAGGATATTGCCCAGATTCCCGGCACCTCGATCCGCTTCTCGGTCTATCCGAGCATTGTTGCCTTCCAAGGAGCTAGGCATGAAGGCTACCTGTTTGGTGGCGGCCTGGACGGGGCGAGCCAGGTGACTGTGGCCTCCGAGCCTTGGTCGGTGGTCGCGGTGGCCAACGGGCATCCTGCAATGATGAGCATGTCCTTGGTCAAGGGCCAGATGGGCATGCGGGGCGCGGTCTATCATCTGGCCTCAGACGTCGTCGACCAGGAGGGGCATCGTCTCCAAACCGACGTCTGGATCAAGGACAAGTTCGGCATCATCAATGACGGCTATGGGCCGGCGTCCTTTTTTCCCCAATGGATCTTGCCAGGGCAACGCGAGAAGATCCTGGCCGGACACGGTGGCTCGCTGGAGTCCTACCTGTACGCGGAAAGAGACCTCATGACCGGGCAGGGCGACTACTACTATTCGTCGCCTTCGCTCAAGGTGCTGGACTTCAAGATCACCCGGGATTATGATGAGATCCTGGCGGCAGGAAGCCGGGGCGAGCTGTGGCTGGACTATACAGTCGCCAGTTACGATGACCGCGCCTCGGACATGATCAAGGGCTGCAAGTGGCAGTTCTTCACCATTCAGTTGACCGGATCCAATGGTTCCATCCTGCTGCTCAACACCGAGACCGCGACGACCGGGTCGCTGCCGGTGGCCCGCCTCTACCGGAAGAAGCGCAAAGGCCAGAACGGGGCGATCCATGCGACCTACACCTGGGACATCGACAAAATCAGCATCGTCCCGGATGAGGATCCAGCCTGGGCATGGAAAAGCCCGGATTCGCAAATCACATACCATACCAGGTACAACATCGCGCTCCGCTCCGAGGTGAAGAAGCACAACGTCGACTTGACCGTCACCATGCTCAGGGAAAACTCGGAAATCTACATTCCCGGCCAGAATCCGGCCTACGAAGGCGTCGGGTTGGTCACTGGCACCATGGGCTCAAGAAAGGTCAAGGGCTACGCCTTTGCGGAATTCGAAGTCGATACCGGCCTTTAGCCTGAATTATTCACGCGGACAGTTGGCGCATGTGCTAGGCGGTGAGGTGAAGCAATGGTAACCGCTGCGAGCCGAAGACAACAACGCAGATGCGTCCGAATGGCCGCGCCTCCGGTAAAAAAGACGAGCGCCATCTTGATTTGTAATTCATTATTCTTCATAGCGTTGCCCAATATGCTCGTCTTTTTTATGAATAAT
>CAZBDL010000308.1:0-4866 GCA_964490525.1 uncultured Victivallales bacterium
CGTTATTCCCGACACTGGCGAAGGCACAAACGGCGGCAGACGCCGGATGCGAGAATCGACGTGCCGCCGGAGCGCCGTCCCCTGCTGATTGCCGTGACCGTGCTTACCAGCATGGACCAGGCGGCCCTCGGCGAGGTCCTCGGGGCCGAGGTCGCGCCGGCCGACCAGGTGCGCCGCCTCGCCCGCATGGCCCACGACAGCGGCCTGGACGGGGTCGTCGCCTCCGCCCATGAGATCGGACTGATCCGGGAGGCCTGCGGCCCGGGCTTCCGGCTGGTCATTCCGGGTATCCGCCCGGCCGGCGGCGACCACGGCGACCAGCAACGTGTGATGACGCCCGGCGAGGCCGCCCGGGCCGGCGCCGACTTCATTGTCGTCGGACGTCCTGTCCTCAAGGCCCCCGATCCCGCCGCCGCCGCCGCCGCCATCCTCGCCGAGATGGAACGCGCGGCCAAGGGGGCGCGCCATGAGTTTGAGGACATCATGTCCCGAGTTCCGGATGTGCCGCCTGATGATCGGGACAGAAACTAGACGGAATGGACCTTCTCTCCCTACAGTTGCTGCTGCTGCTGGTCCTGGTGCTTTGCTCGGCCTTCTTCTCCGGGGCGGAGACGGCGCTCTTCTCCTTGGGGCGCGGCCGCCTGCTGCAGTATGCCGAGGACGCCCGGCCCGACCGGCAGCGGGTCGCCGCCTTGATGCGCACCTACGGGCGCACCCTGATCACCCTGGTGGCCGGCAACATGTTCGTCAACACCGGCCTTTCAGTGGTCTCGGCGGATCTGGTCGGGGCCCTGCGCCTCTCGCCCAACCAGACCACCTTGGTCTCGATCGCCATGACCCTGGTCGTCCTGCTCATGTTTGGGGAGATCGCCCCGAAGGCGATGACGCTGCAGGTCGCGGAGCCGTTCTCCCTGCGGTTCTCCGGGCTGATCAAGGGCCTGCGCATCCTCATGACGCCGGTGATCTGGCTGGTCGAGCAGGTCTCCGCGCGCGTCCTCGACCTGCTGGGGCGCCGCCATTCGCCGCCGCTGCGCCCGGAGGAATACGGCGACTATGTCGACCTGGCCCACGCGATCGGCGCCTTCAGCGTCGCGGAAACCGACCTGCTCCGTCAGGTCTTCATGCTCCGCCAGCGCCGCGTCAACCGCGTCATGACGCCGCGGATCGATGTCTGCTGCGTCCGCCGCGACCTGTCCGCCTCCGCTGTCGCCGACCTGATCCGTGCCACCCGCCAGCCGTTCTATCCCGTGGTCACGGAGGGCATCGACGACACGGATGCCATCCTCTCGGTGCGGGACTTCTTCGCGCTGTCCGCCGCCGAGCGCGAGTCGTGGGCGGCCTCCGGCGCCGTCTTCCCGGCCATGGTCATTCCCGAGAACACCTCCCTGACCCGGGCCCTCGAGGCCTTGCAGGCGCGTGCTGCGCCGGTAGGGCTGGTCGCCGACGAATATGGGGGGATCGTCGGACTGCTTTCCCGGAAATGGATCTTCGAGGAGATCGTCGGCGACATCGACGACGAGTATGACCGCCCGCCCTGGCAGGTACACCGGCTCGGCCCCGGGGTCTGGCGGGTTGACGGGCAGATGCCGCTCGAGGCCCTGCCGGACCTGCTGCCGGAAACGCCGCCCCTGCCGTCCGAGGCCCATACCCTCAATGGCCTGTTCGCCTTGATTCTCGGGCGCATTCCCGAGGTGGGCGACCGGATCTGCCTGCCGGGCATCGAGCTGGACGCCCTCGCCGTCGACCGCCAACGGGTGTCCGAGGTCGAGTTGCGGGCACTGCCGTTGCCACCACCACCGCTCCGGGAGGAAGCCTCATGATCTTCCTCGTTTTGGCGCTCCTGTTTGTGGTCATGGAAGGGCTCCTCAGCGGCATCGAGGTGGGGATGATCTCGCTGATGCCGGCGCGTGTCCAGCATGGCATGCGCGCTGGACATCCCCGGGCCTGGATCCTCGACTTCTTCACGCGCCGCCCGGACTATCTGCTGGCGACGGCCCTGGTGGCGCAGAACATCTTCCTGGTGGCCGCCTCCAACGTGGCCTTGCGCGGCGTCGGCGAACTGGGCATCGAAGGCCCCCTCGCGGGCGTGATCGTGACCGGCATCATCCCCGTCCTTCTGCTCCTCTCCGAGATCATCCACAAAGACTGGTTCCGCCAGCATCCTTATGATCGCTGCCGCCTCTTCGCCCACCTCTTCAACGCCTCCTTCTGGCTGCTCTGGCCGGTGGTGGCGTTGTCTGCCAAGATCACCGGCCTGGTCAACCGCCTGGTCGGAGGCCGACGTGCCGACGAGGAGACGGCCCGCGTCCTGATGCGCGAGGACTTCCGCATTCTCCTCCGGGAGAGCGAGCGGAACGGGCTGGTTGATCCTGCTGCCGCCGATCTGCTTGACCGGTCCCTCGACTTCCATGGCCTGCGTGTCGGGGACGTCTTCCGCCAACGCGGCGAGGTCCTCGAGCTGCCCGCTGGCATTACCCTGGCCGAGGCCGTCGTCCGTTGCCGTGCCCGGTCCATCTCGCGCGCTCCCGTCCATGGCGGTGCCACCCCGCCCGGCAATGATGCCCCCTGGCGTGGCATCTTCTGCGTCTACGACGTCCTCTACACCATCCCGGAGGAGGACTGGGCGACGTTGCGGGTGGCTGACATCCTGCGACCGGTCGTGACCGTGCCCGTCGACCGTCCGATGGACGAGATCCTGGTCCAGGCCAAGCGGGCACGTACACCCCTGCTTGTGGTCACGCCGCCCGACAATCCCGCTCGCCATCTCGGCATCGTCACCCCGAACGACGTTGCCCGCATCCTCTTTGGGTGAGTTCGACCCGCTTCGAGGTTGCCCGGCATGGGGATCAGTCGAGGACAAAGGGGGTGGTGGCGAGGCCCTGGCCATTGTCGATGACCAGGCGGTAGGTCTCGCCAACCCTCATGCTTGCAGGGACGGCGGCGGGCATGGTGGCGGTGAGAAGGCTTTCCCCCGTGTCGGGATCCATGCAGGAGGGCTTGCCGGCAGCTCCGACGTAGGGCACCGCCCCCTTGTCGATTTTCAGGGAGAGCTTGCCGTGGACGCCCTTAGCAGTGACGTATTCGATCCAGAGCTTGGGCGGCTTTTCCCCGAACCAGGCGCCGGCGATCCGGAAGGTCTCGCCGGCGGCGAGCGAGGCGATCGGATTGTCCGCGAGATCGCGCAAGCCGTCGATGGATGGCGGAACCAGGTTGAAGAAGCGGCTAAGGTAGACGGGAACGTTCTTGCCGTCCTGGGCGGTCATGAAGAGTAGGGTCCCGGGGATGGGATGGTCGGCGAGATAGGCGTCGCACCCGAGTCCGAGCTTGTAGTAGGCGGTGAAGTCCTTCTTGCCGTAGAGGCAAATGGCCTTGGCGGGCCAGGCGCATGCCAGCGCCGCTAGGGGGTCGTCCGGGGAGGGGGCGGAGAGGATCTTGGGCTTGCCTTTGGCGACCTTGCCGTTGAGCGGCAGCAAGGTCTCGGCCGCGAGTTTCGGCTTGGCGGTGAAGGCCCCGCGGATCGACGGGACCTCGAAGGCGTACAGGTGGAAGCGGGAGCCGGGCGCCAGCTTCAGGGCCGAGCGCCACAGGTTGTCGACCCCGTCGTCGAGGACCTGAACGTGGACGGTGTCGCTGGTGGCCGTGCGGGCAAGGCCGTCGGTGACCACGCAGTAGTAGTCCCCGGCGTCGTCGGCGTCGAGCCCGACCAAGGTCAGGGTGGCGTTCGTCTCGCCGACGAGCAGGACCCCGTCCTTGTACCATTGGAAGGTCAAGCCGGTGCCCGAGGCGGCGATGGCGAGGACCAGAGTGTCGCCAACCCCGACCGGCCGGTAGCAGGGCTGGACGTTGATGACCGGCCCGGCCGGGGTGTCGCCGGTCCGGGTGACCGCGGTCAGGTTGTCGTTGTTGTCATAGGTGAAGGCGAGCGCCTGGCCGTCCGCGTAGACCGCCCCGACCAGGCGGTTGGCCGCGTCGTAGCGGTAGGCGGTCTGGGCGCAGAGGCTGGCGGCGGGGAGCAGCAGCGACAGGACCGCCAGGAGCCGGACGGCGGGCGCAGCGTAATGTGCGGATAAGCCCTTATTCGCCATCGGTGTTCTCCCCGTTTGCGGGTTGATCTTCCTCCGCGTGTTCGGTGCCCGGGGCCGAGGCGGCCTGCCGGACCTTGTTGGTCAGGTAGAGGCCGTTCATCACCGGATGGCTGATCGGGGCGGTCAACAGGAGCACGCCCCGCCCGGTGGTCTCGGCGTTCTCCAGGCCGGTCTGGACCTCATGGGCATGTTGCGCCTCGTCGCCTCCGGAGAGCCGGTAGATCAAGGTGTTCTCCCGCTCGTGGCCCGAATCGGGGGCGTATTCGCTGCGTCGTCCGGTCAGCATCTGCTGCTCCTGCGCGCGGCGCATCCGGTTTTCGCGGTTCATCTGGGCGATCTCGTTGCGGGTCCTGCTCTCCTGGTAGTCCAGGTACTTGTGGCCGATCGCGCCGATCACCAGCACGGCGACCAGGGCCGTCTCAAAGAGCAACTGGCCGTCGGGGTCGACATAGGCCACGGGATTGCTCCCGGCGAAGGCGAGCAGGTTGGGGCCCGCAGCGTAGCCCAGGGGGTCGCGCTGGAGGAAGCGGCCGGCGGCGGCGTCGTAGAGGCGCCGGCCCATCAGGAACAGGCTTTCTCCCTCGTCGCGAACTCCAAGGATGCCGTTGAAGGTGAAGGGGTTGTCGATGCCCGCCGCGTCGGCGACGGCGGGGCCGTAGGGCGGGTACGCGTACGCGGCCAGTTGGTTGCGGTCCTGGTCGAGGAGGAGGCGGACGTGGCCCTGGCGGTCGCCGTAGTAGTGGGTGTAGGTGGTGTCGGCGTGGCGCGTGGCCAGGAGGAG